>JAFAHP010000075.1 GCA_019237175.1 Alphaproteobacteria bacterium | reverse complement strand
TGGAGCGCTCAAAGTAAGAAAAGGGAGGACATCAATGCTTGGAGAGGGGCGAAAATTTCGCTGGCTTCTTTGCGCCGCACTTTGCATGCTGTCAGGTGCAGCGTACGCGGACAAAGGCGTTTTTGGCGCGGAATGGCCGATGTTCGGCCAAAATTACCAAAACACGGCCAGTAATGACACCGAAAGAAAAATCTCGCCGTCGAACGTCGCCACACTTTCTCCAAAATGGGTGGCCACCACCGGCGGCGATGTGTCGGCCCGCGCCGCCGTCGTCAACGGCGTGGTCTATTTTCCGGACTGGGGGGTTCCCCCCACAGGTCCGGGGAATTTGTGGGCGCTCAACGCCGATACGGGTGCGGTTGTTTGGCACCACCAGCTGACGGATTACGGCTTGCCCGCCAACACCGTCTCGCGCACGAGCCCGGCGGTTCAGGGTGACAGGCTCTATATCGGCACGCAGGCCGGCGCGTATCTGCTCGCCATCGATACCAAAACCGGCGCGCTGCGCTGGAAGACACAGCTCGACGCCAACCCCGGCGCGGCCTTGACCTCATCGCCGGCAGTATTCGCCGACGTCGTGTATCTCGGCGTCAGCGGGATTTTGGAAGAACTCGCAGCAGCCAACAACAGCTATAACTGCTGCACGTTTCGCGGTAGCGTGGTTGCGGTTAATGCGCACAGCGGCGCCATCCTTTGGAAGACTTCCACGACGCCGGCGGGATATACCGGCGTCAGCGTCTGGGGCAGCAATCCGGTTGTCGATGTGCGACGGGGCTCGGTCGTTATTGGCACCGGCAACAATTTCACGACCCCGACGACCGTCAGGAACTGCATTCTGGGGGGCGCCACCTTGGGGGACTGCCTGTCGCAGGACGACCATGTGGATTCAATCCTAGCGCTGGATATCAGGACCGGGAAAATAAAGTGGTCGCAGCGGCTGTCGGACGGCGATGATTGGAACGTCGCCTGCGTTAGATCTCCTGTCGGGCAGAATTGCCCGGTCCCGGCCGGTCCAGACTTTGACTTTGGCTCGGCGCCCAACGAGTTGTCCGCCCGCCTTTCCGGAACGGTCGGCAACCAGGACATCATCGGCGCGGGACAAAAGAGCGGCATGTATTCGGCGTTTGATCCCGACACCGGTGATTTCCTGTGGGGCACGCAGGTGGGCCCCGGCGGAACGTTGGGCGGCATCGAATGGGGCTCGGCGACCGACGGCGAACGGATTTATGTCGCGATCGCCAATAACAGCCGTAAGGCCTATGCGGCCGGAAATGCAGGCTCGTGGAGCGCGCTCGATCCGGCGACCGGCAAGATTCTGTGGCAGACACCTGATCCCAGCGCCGCGGTCGACATCGGCCCGA
This sequence comes from Alphaproteobacteria bacterium, assembly GCA_019237175.1. Taxonomy (GTDB): domain Bacteria; phylum Pseudomonadota; class Alphaproteobacteria; order ATCC43930; family CGMCC-115725; genus AP-15. The sequence goes on along the minus strand of JAFAHP010000075.1, from coordinate 2,286 downwards.
TGACGGTCGCGAACGGGGTCGTGTACGCACCCTCGACAGCTGCGCCGTCAACAAGCTCCGCAACGAGTATGCCGAACATGCTCGCGCTCGACGCGAAGACCGGCAAGGTGCTGTGGAGCTACGATACACGCCAGTCGGTCAATGCCGGCGCCGTCGTCGTCGACGGGGTTGTGTATTGGGGCTCGGGCTACGGCCGCCTGGGGTTCCGCGGCGGCCTAAACAAGTTCTACGCCTTCTCGCTCGGCGGCAAATAGGACGGGGCGCGCACCCAAGAATTCCGGCACATTGGGGCGCAACAAAAACGGCCGCAACATGTGCGACCAAAAAAGCCCCGCCGCAGGGCGGGGCTCGGCGTGGCTTTGGCGGCTTAATGTTGTTGCAGGGTGCCGGGCGTCGACGTATTGCCGATGCCGCTGGTGCCGGCATTGCCGGTCGGGTTCATCTCCGTACTGCTCGTCCCGCTGGTCCCGGCGTTGCTGGACGGGCTCGTCTCCGAGGCGTTGGGCGCCGTGCTCGAGCCCACTCCGGTCGTGTTGACCTGCAGGCTGCTCAAGGTCTGCGGATCTGGCGTACCGGTGACCGGCAAGCCGTTTTTGCGCTGAAATGTCCGGAGCGCCTGCTGCGTCCCCGGCCCACTCATTCCGTCTATTCTTCCGTGATACAGCCCGTCGCCACGAAGCTTTTCTTGGACTTGCTGCATATCTGCGCGCGACAGCCGCCCCCAGTCGCCGTTCGTGCCGGGCATATTGGCGTTGCTCTGCTCGTTGGCAGCGCTCGGCGCCGGCATTGCGGTCTGGCCCTGCGGCATGACCGGCTGTGTGGCCCCGGTCGCCGGCGTCTGCACCGCGCCCGAGGTCGCGCCGGCCGTGCCGGTGTCGGTATTCTGGGCGTAAAGCGGGCCGGCACCGACGATACCGAGCGCGATCGCCGACGCGCTAGCGAGGATCAGTTTTCTCATCCCAAACTCCTATTGTCGTGCACGCTGCGCACACGGGGCTAACCGGCGGTTCGCGCGACTGGTTCCGCGGTCATTGTGTTGGCCGCTGTATTCGCGCAAGTCGGCGGAGTGCCGGCAAACTTCCGCGGCAGAGCGCTCTGTCCGCTCCCTCCACCCCCGGACGCTTGGCCTCGCGGGTGGACGGGCGGATGCGCCCCGCGCCGCCCCCGGGTGAGGCTCGCGATTGGCGATCGCCGTTAAGTCCGGGGGCAGGGGAGAGGGTGGGGCTCTGCCTAGGCGGGGGCGAACAGGTCGGGGGCAGCGCCCGGCTTTGGTAAAATCGGCGCCGCCGGGTTCGCGAAAGCGGTGTCCTCCCGGAGAACCGGCAAGACCCGGCTGGCAAACAGCCGCATGTTCTTTTCAGCCTCGGCATGCGGGATGCCGCCAAACGAAAATTCCGCGACGAGATGATCGGTCCCGGTCACGCCCTGCAGTTCCGCAATCTGCTGGATGCAGTCGTCGGGCGTGCCGACGATTTGGATCTTGACGTAGAACTCGGTAGCCCTGACGCGCTCTTCGTCGCTTTGCAGACGGGCGTATGTCTTGGCCATTTTGCCGTAGTTCTCGTAGCCTTTGACGGTGGCGAGATGACCGTCGGAAAAATGGTAGTGGTCGTCGATCGACTGCCATTTCTTGCCGAGCCAGGTCATCGCCCGGTCATGCGCTTCCTCGCGGTTCTCGGCGCACGACACGTTGGTCAGGATGATCGGGGGCGGCGGGTTGTAGCCGACGCTCTGCGCGATCTCACGAAAGTTGACGATGCTCTCCGCCGCTTTCGGCCATTCGTTCTGCATCACGACGAGGATGCCAAAGCCGAGCTTGGCCATGATCTCAGCCGATTCCGGACTGACCGACGAGGCAAAAAAGCGCTCTTCGGGGTGCGAGATCGGGCGCGGACGGATCGCAGTCTTCGGGATCTGGTAGAATTCGCCCTGCCACTCGAATTCGGACTCGCGCAAAGCCTTGCGAATCAGTTGCGCGGCTTCGGCAAAGCGCGGCCGGGCTTCACCCATGGACACGCGAAAGCCTTCGTATTCGACACTTGCGGCACCCCGGCCAAAGCCGAACAGACAACGCCCGCCGGACAGGATGTCGAAGAGGGCGATCCCCTCGGCGACGCGGATCGGATCGTGCCACGGCAAGACGATGACCGCGGTCCCGAAGGTGATCCGCTTGGTGCGGCCGGCGAAATAGGCCAACAGTTCGAGCGGTGCGGGCGACATCGCATAGCCAGTGAAATGGTGCTCCAGCGCGAACAACGAGTCGAAGCCGAGCGGCTCGGCGAGATC
>JAFAHP010000667.1 GCA_019237175.1 Alphaproteobacteria bacterium | reverse complement strand
ATCGACGCCGCGATCGGCGAAATCGAGCGGGTGGCGCGGCAGGGCAAGGTGCGCGGGATCGAGATCTCGCGGCGGCACGACATGGCGCGGTTGTGGGACCCGTGGTGGGAGCCGGTGTGGGCCGCGATCGCCGCGACCGGGCTGCCGGTGCATTTCCACACGATCGGCAGCGGCAACCGCCCCGACCTGACAAAGCTGGCGCCCAAGACCGCATTGGCCGCCCGCGCCGCCGGGATCACCAATTTCCAGATGGTGATGTCGGATGTCCTGCTCTCGATGATTTTCGCCGGCGTGTTGGAGCGCCACCCGACCCTCAAAGTCGTCATTGGCGAAGCGGGCATCGGCTGGATCCCCTATGTGCTGAACCGCATGGATGCCGAATGGGAGGAGCAGTTCAAGGAACTCGATCTGAAGATCAAGCCCAGTGAATACTGGCGCCGCCAGTGTTACGCCACCTATCAGACCGATCCGATCGGCACCAAGCTCGTCGACGATATCGGCGACGAGAACGTCATGTGGGCCTCCGACTTCCCGCACCCCGACGGCATCTGGCCGGATTCGCAGGAATACATCGCGCGCGAGCTCGGCCATCTGCCCGCTGCGACCCGCAAAAAGATCGTTTGCGACAACGCCGCCAAGCTTTACCGCTTTGTGAATTGATCGGCGCCCCCTCCGGCTGCGACACCGTTCGCAGCCGGAGGCGGTGCTGTGCGGCGCGACCAAGGCCAAAGAGATCAACTGTGGCACACTAGTCTAGTGCCGCACGTATGTATGCCTTGATCCCGCCCCCGCGGGCTCGTTTCTGATCATTATTGGAGACGCGGCGCACAACAGCAGCAATAGCAGTAGCACATTGTCACTCCCCTTGCTCCCACCTGAAACTCGTAAGGAGCCTTCGCCGGCATATACATCCAGTCACCCTCCGTGAGCTCCTTTCCTTCAAATACGATAGAGCCGGAGAGGATGAATCGGATGCCTTCGCCTTCGTCATGGGAGTGTTTTGGCACGCGGGCGTTAGGTGCGCCCGAGGAAAGATAAAATGTAGCCTGCCTCGAAGTCGAAAAAGGTAGCAATATTTTGTTAAAACCAGGAGGCACGTTTGTTACCTGTGTTTTCTTGTTCTTATATAAATCTCCAACGTCCTTTGACGTGACGATGCGTGTCATGTCAAGTCGAAGTTCTTTCTGGATCTCCTTTACGAGCTCCAAGCCTTCTTGCAGTGTTAACTGGTTCGGATTGAATGTCATAGCTCGCTCCCGATACTACGGTTTAGGATGAGCGGTCCATTCCGTCATCGTCGGAGAATCATGGGAGCTTGGCTGGCGAATTGATGTGAGGCACATCACGTCTTTGCTGCATTTTAGTCCGCTTTAGTCGGCGGATGGACAAAGGCAGACGCGTCGGCTCGAGGGCCTTCTCGACAAACTGCCGGAGAGATTCGATGGCTTGCGCGAGGGATCGCACGCTGAGGGTCATCGGTCGTTGAGCAACGGTAGGACAGGTGGAGCGCGCAGCGGAACTCGCCAGAGTTCGCACGCGGTGGCGGGTTGCACCCGCCCCGATGTTGGCATGGCAGGGAATGCCATGCGCGGCGGCGCAGTTCGTTGTATGCTCGGGGGTACGCCGCGACCCAGCCCGCCTTCGTAGGGGGAGGAAGGAAGAGAGGGAAGTTTCGCTGCGATTTCGGTTTGAACATGGAGGAGATGGAAGTGTCCGACATTATTGATCAACGGCCGCCGGTCGCGGTCGGCCATGTGCGCCTCAATGTCAGCGATGTCGGTGCCGCCGCGCGCTGGCTCGAAACCGTCGGTCTGCGCCCGATCGTGACGATGGACGATTTGGCGGTGCTCGAATTGCGCGGCGGTACGCATGTTGTCGTCAGGTCGGCCGAGCAACCGCCGGGTCCCGGAACCGGAGCGCCCTTCGACTTGATGGTCGACGACGTCGACGCGATGCACCGCGACTGCGCGGAGAAGGGCCTCATGCCATCGGAAATCAGCCGCGGCCGCATCCACGACTCGTTCACGCTCCCTGGACCCGACGGCTGGCGGTTCACCGTCAATTCCTCGCACGCCAGCGGCCGCCCGGTCTAGCCGCTGTCGCCACAATTTCGGCTCGAATAACTCGGTAGGGCGGATGACCCGGGGGCGTGACCCGCGGGGTCATCCGCCGCCGCTTGTCGGTATCGATCGGCGGAATGCGCTGTGCTGTTCCGCGTAAGAAGGTACTGCTGTAAAGCTATGATGCTTGGCTCAAGGTCAACTTAAGATCACAACGCGGTGATTTTTTGTGGGCGGACCGCCCAAGCTCCGTTGATGAGGCGGCACGTCAAGGGATCCGCCGGGCACCCGCCAAGCCTCGGCCCGGCTCAATAGTTGGAATAGTACCGGTGCTGGGGGTGATGGTAGTAGTGATGCCGGTATGCCGTCCGCGGCGGAGGCGGGGGTGTCGTCGCGGCACCGCCTAGCGCTCCCAAACCGCCGCCAACCGCCGCACCAACTGCGGCGCCATGTCCGCCGCCGGCGATCGCCCCGATTATCGCCCCGGTTCCCGCTCCCATAAGGCCTCCGGTGATTGCCCGCTCGCCGGGGTCGTACTGAGCAAAGGCCGGGTTTCCGAAGAGCAGCCCAGCAGCGATGATGCCGGGGATCGCCGTGCGCCGTTTCATTTGATCCTCTCGACCACTCGATGCCGTTGATCGATGGGTCCCCTGCCCGTCGACCGCATGGGCATCGTTCCGCGGCGTAAACGTTTTCCGATAGAGGCTGGTTCCCGGAAACATCAACAGGTGGGAGGGCCTGCCTATCCCGACGAAGACGTTCCTCGCCGCCTCCCGCGATGCCTCGGTTTCAGCATTCGACCCATGTAATCTCCCACAGCGAACCCTCGAGCAGCGGGCAACGGTCCGCCGCTCGCCAGATAGACGCCGGTCGAAATCACGATGATCGACAGCCAGCCCATATCGCTCGGCCGTTCTCCGACGAGCGGTATCGCAATAAATGCCGTAAGTGCCGGCACCAGAGCACCGAAGGCCGCTCCTCCGGAAGCGCCGAGGATTGCGACCGACCGAACATACAGAACCAGGGAAACGATCGTCACCAAGATGCCCTGAAATAGGGCCTGAATGACGAGGTCAACGATTGGTATATGCGCCAGGTGGGTCGGTGACGCCGCCAAATAAATCGGCAGCCAAACGACCATTGATCCCGTCGAGAGAAGCGCTGCGGCGTGAATTGGATCGAGTTTCGCCTGCCGCGTGAGTACGGTGAACACTGCCGTCAAAAACGACGCCAACAGGAACAGCGCATCTCCGAAGGCGCGGGAGGTGTTCCAGTTCGTACCGGCTGCTGCGGTGTGCCAGCCGATCATCGTGAGGGCGCCGGTCAATATCAAAACCAGCCCCAACTTTTGCGCTTTCGCAAACGGTTCGCGCAACACAGTTGCCGCGATCAGCGCGACAAAGAGCGGCATGCAACCCGGATTGAGAGCGCCCCCATCATAGGCCGGCGCGAAATGCAATCCCTCTGCTGCAACCAGGGCATAAGGCGCGCCGTTCCCGGCTATGATCCCGGCGAGGCCGGGCCAACCCAGGCGATCGAGAGCGAGGCCGCGCCGCACGACAATCGGCGCGAGGAGGAGCCCGGCTACGCCAAATCGCAAAGCCACGATGTCCCAAGGGTCCAGGCTGGTCGTCACCGCCAATCGCGTGACGGCGCTCCAGCTTGCCCAGATCGCTGCCGCGGCGAGGCCGAATGCCGCTCCCCTCAAATAATTCGCGCTCGACGGCGGAGCGGGGACGGCCGTCAGAGCACCTCCGAAGCCGAGGCCGCGTCGATCACCTCGAACGAGATGTTCTGGTCCGGCTCGCCGCGGTAGATGACGAGGCTCAGCGTCTCGGTGCCGATCGGGACGCTGTGGACCTGGCCTTCCGGATTGAGTG
>JAFAHP010000500.1 GCA_019237175.1 Alphaproteobacteria bacterium | reverse complement strand
CAGCGCACGCGGCCGGATCCGAGAAATCCTGGCGAACTGGCCGGCAAGGGACGTGCGCTTCATCGTGGTTACCGACGGCGAGCGCATCCTCGGCCTCGGCGATCTCGGCGCCGGCGGGATGGGCATACCCATTGGCAAGCTCGCGCTCTATACCGCATGCGCCGGCGTGCCGCCGCAATACTGTCTGCCGGTCGTTCTCGACGTCGGCACGAATAATCAGGTTCTGCTCGATGACCCGCTCTATCTCGGCCTGCGCCAGAACCGCATACGCGGCGAAGAATACATGGCTTTCGTCGACGAATTCGTAGCGGCGGTGCAATCGCTGTATTCGAAATGCTGTATCCAATGGGAGGACTTCGCGAACATCAATGCCGTGCCGATTCTCGCGCGCTATCGCGACAAGATCTGCACCTACAACGACGACATACAGGGCACCGCCGGTATCGCGCTGGCGGGGATCTTCGCCGCTTTGCGTATCACCGGGCAGAAGATCACGGACCAGCGTTTCCTGTTCCTCGGCGGTGGTTCGGCTGGAACCGGGATCGCGGAGCTGATCAGCCAGGCCATGGCGCTGGAGGGAATGGATATCCGCGAGGCGAGGGGCCGCAACGCGCTGTTCGACATTAATGGCCTCCTGGTTACGTCGCGCACCGATCTTGCGGATTTCCAGAAGCCGTTCGCCCAGGACCGGGCGCCGGTCTCCACCTTCGTCGACGCAGTAAAGGCAGTCAGGCCCACCGGCATCATCGGCGTCAGTACCGTGCCAAAGCTGTTCACCCGCGAAGTGATCGAGGCAATGTCGGAGATCAACCAGCGGCCGATCATCTTCCCGTACTCGAACCCGACCTCCCGCTCCGAATGCACGGCGGAGGAGGCTTATCGCTGGTCCGGCGGCAGAGCCGTTTTTGCCAGCGGCAGCCCGTTCCCGCCGGTCGAGATCGCAGGCCGAAAGTTTGTGCCGGGCCAAGGAAACAACGTTTACATCTTCCCGGCCATGGGTATGGCGGTGTTTGCCACTGAGGCTACCCGGGTGACGGAGGAAATGTTCATCGTCGCGGCTAAGGCGGTGGCGGAGCAGGTGACCGAGGAGGATCTCTCGCTCGGCCTGATCTATCCTCCGCAAAGCCAGATTTTGGATGCATCGCTCCATGTGGCGGAGCGGGTTGCCGCCTACATCTTCGATCAGGGGCTCGCGCGAGTGTCAAGACCAGATGACATCGGCTCGCTGATCCGTACGCGGGCTTACCGCCCGGTCTATTCGGAGTAAACCCGATGGCGGAGGTGCTGCACCGCCAAGCCAAAAGTGACGTCAGGATCGCGGATCCGCCCCTCAATAGGCTGACAACCTCCTCGGACGGATCGGTTCAAGACGAGGGCCTGCACAAGATTGTCGTGGTTGGCGGCGGCGCGGCGGGGCTCGAACTCGTCACCCGACTCGGCGATCGCCTCGGCCGGCGCCGGCGCGCGAGCATCGCGTTGGTGGAAAGTGCCCGCACACATCTTTGGAAGCCGTTGCTGCACGAAGCGGCGGCGGGCAGCATGGACCCTGGCGAATACGAGCTGAACTACCTCGCCCAGGCGCATTGGCACGGCTTCCGTTATCGTTTGGGCGAGATGATCGGGCTCGATCGCGCCGCCAAGGAAGTGCATCTTGGTGCTACCTTTGATGACGAGGGGCGCGAGATCACGCCGCCACGGTCCGTCGGCTACGACACGTTGGTAATCGCGATCGGCAGCGTCACCAACGATTTCGACACCCCAGGCGTTGCCGAGCATGCGGTGCCGCTGGAGACCCCAGCCCAGGCGGCGCGTTTCAACCGCCGCCTGGTGAATGCCTGCATTCGCGCTGAGACACAGGAGGGTCCAGTACGTCACGGCCAGCTTCATGTAGCGATCGTCGGCGCCGGCGCGACCGGCGCCGAATTGGCTGCTGAGTTGCACCGCACCACGCGTGAAGTGGTCGGTTACGGGCTCGATCGCATTGATCCCGAGCGCGACATCCGCATCGTGCTGATCGAGGCTGCCGACCGCATCCTGCCCGCTCTACCGAAACGGATCTCCGAAGCCGCGCGCCGCCTGCTCGACCGCATGGGCATCGAGGTCCATACCGGCGCAAAGGTTACGGAAGTAACGGCAGACGGCCTGCGGCTCGCCGACGGCTCGTTCATTGCTTCGGAACTGGTGGTGTGGGCGGCCGGCGTCAAAGCCCCGGAGGTGTTGCGGCAACTTGATGGTCTGGAGGTCAATCGCATCAACCAGCTCGTCGTCGAGCCGACATTGCAGACCACGCACGATCCCGACATCTTCGCGATCGGCGACTGCGCCGCCTGTCCGCGCCCGGGCGAGACCACCCCGGTGCCGCCACGGGCACAGGCCGCGCACCAGCAGGCCGCCCATATGGTGCGCCAGATCGAGCGACGGCTGCGTGGCGAGCTCCTGCTGCCCTATTCATACCGGGATTTTGGCTCGCTGGTTTCCCTTGGCCAACACAGCACAGTGGGGAACCTGATGGGCTTCCTTTTCGGCCGCGGCTTCTTCATCGAGGGTCTGTTCGCCGGCGTCATGTACCGCTCGCTGCGCATGCTGCACGAGCGGGCATTGCACGGGACCCGACGCGCCGTGCTGGGCTTCCTGGCACGTGGTCTGTCGCCTCGAACCGGTCCGCCGGTGAAGCTGCATTGAGCGGCGCCTGACGGCGCCGCAAGGAGCGATCAGATGAACGACGGGACCGCTCCCAAGCTGCACGAGACCCCGATTGGCATTCGCGCGACCGGAATGCGGCGCGAGACCGTGTTTGGCGAGAGCCCGCCGGCGTCGCTCCTCTCCGCGTTCAAAGACAATTTGCATCGCATGGGATGGATGTTTCTCTGTGCCGGAGATACCTGGCAACCGTGACAACACCGGCAACGGCGCGCCTCCCCAGGATCTGGCGGATGTCGGTGGTCCGGGATCGCTCTCGGCGTCACCTGTAAGTGGATCGGTTCGTATCTGTTTAATTTAGGAGAGCGGTTCCATGACCGAAGTTCGTAGAGAAACCGACAGCCTGGGCGTGGTGGAGGTGCCCGCTGGCAAGCTGTGGGGGGCGCAGACGCAGCGCTCGCTGGAGCATTTCAGCATCGGCCAGGACCTGATTCCGCGGGAGATGATCACTGCCTACGCAACGCTCAAGAAGGCCGCGGCCAATGCCAACCACGCGGGCGGGCGGCTGGACGGCTGGCCGGGCAGCACCACGACATGTTTCCGCTGCATGTGTGGATGACCGGCAGCGGTACGCAGTTCAACATGAACGTCAACGAGGTCGTGTCCAACCGCTGCTGCCAACTTGCAGGTACCGCGCTGGGCAGCAAGGCGCCGGTGCATCCCAACGACCATGTCAACGCCTCGCAATCGTC
>JAFAHP010000229.1 GCA_019237175.1 Alphaproteobacteria bacterium | reverse complement strand
CGGCGGTGATGGCATTGCAGATCGGGCTTCTCGGACCTCTGGTGATAGAGAACGACCAGCGCCGGATTGGGAAACTTCCCCGGAAGGCGCGAGCGCTGATGGCGTATCTGGCGGTGCAAGGGGGGCGCGCGATCAGCCGCGAGCGGCTCTCCGATCTGTTGTGGCCGTATCAAGGATCGGAGCAAGCCCGGCACAGCTTGCGCAACTGCTTGCTCGAGCTGCGCAAGGCATTGGGGGAAGGGGCCAAACGGCACCTCGCTGCCGAATTCGCCAATTGCCGGCTGCAAGAGGTCGACACCGATATCAATCGCTTCGAACAGCTTTCCCGTTCGCACGACCGCTTCGAACTGCTTGCGGCTGCTGAGCTTTATCGCGGCGAATTTCTCGCTGATTTTGTCATCGACTCGGAGCCGTTCCAGGAATGGTTGGCCAGCGAGCGCGATCGGACGCTCGATCTTATCTGCGGTGTTTTGCAGCGTCTGACGGGGTTGCAGGAAGAAGCCGGCGAGCACGAAGCGGCGATCCGCTCGGCTAAACGTCTGGAACGCCTGGATCCTCTCTCTGAAATCGGTCAGCGCGCGCTGATCCGTGCTTATGCACGCGCCGGGCGGCGCCCCGAGGCGTTGCGCCAATATCGCGCATGCGCGGAGATTCTGAAGCGTGAACTCGGGGTCGCGCCGGACGCCGAGACCCAGGCGCTGGCCAACGAAATCGCCCGCTCCGGCAACACCGTCACGCCGTTGAACGCGCGTCCTGCCGCTTTCCCGAGCGAAGACCACGTGACCGTCGCCGCCCCTGCCCGGTCAAAGATCCCTCCACAACCTTACCCAACACCAGAAATTTCGCGGTTGGTCTGGCCCTGCTTGTTGCCCCCGATCGCTGTCGGTGTGACACCCTTGCGAAATCTAACCGGTGACGACCGTCAGCAATATTTGGTGGATGCCTTTACTGACGATCTCGTCACCGATCTCGCCCGCCAGGGGCGCGGGCTGGCGCTAGCGCGGGTGGCCGAAGAGGGACGGCGGCCTGGTGATCTACCCCTGCGCATTGCCAATTCGGAAATCGAATACGTCGTGACCGGAAGCGCGCAGCGCAGCGGTTCGAGCAACCTCCGCGTCAATATGCTGATCACCAATGCGGTAACGGCGGAATATTGCTGGGCGGACCGGTATGAGTTTGATCTGGATGCACTCAGCTCAATCCAGGCCAACATCACCCGACAGATCTCTCGCGAGCTTCATCTTCTCGTGCTGCAGCAGGCAAGCCGCCGTACGATGACGTCTGGCGATGAGTTTAGCGTCAGCGACTGTCTCTCCCGGGCGATGACCGCGATCAAGGGCCGGATCACGCCTGAGGTGACAGTTGAAGCACAGCGCTGGTTTCTGCGGGCGCTGGCGCAGGATCGTCGCAACGTCGAGGCGCTCTCCGGCCTCGCGGTCACCTGCCAGCACATCATTAGTAATCCGTGGTGGGGCGATCCGCCCGCCGTCGCGGCGTTGTCCGACCTCGGGCGCGACGTGGTCGCGATCGCGCTCGATCTTGCACCGGGGCACGCGCTTGCGAAATGCATCCAAGGGTTGCTGCATTCGGCAGCCGGACGATTAGAGGAGTCGGAGCAGGCCATTGCAGAGGCGCTGGCGCTGGATCCGGGGCTGGGTCTCGCTCACGGATTCGCCGGCTATAATGCGGCACTCCTTGGTCGTGCCCACGAAACGCTGCCGGCGGCGGAGCGAGCGATGCGGCTCGATCGAACCGAACGGCGACAGAGCATTTTTCTCTTTTACGGAGGCTTTGCCGAACTTTTGCTGGGCCGCAGCGAGGCCGCGCTCGCATTGCTGCGAAAGTCGCTAGACCTCAATCCCACCTATGGCACCGCGCAACTCTTTATCATGGCGGCGCTGTTGGTGCTCGGGCGCAAGAGCGAGGCGGCACGCGCAGCGACCGCGTTTTGCGAACAATATCCGCAAGCGCGGACCAACGACTTTGAACAGCTTTGGCTGGCGCGCTCGGCCAATCCCATTTACCGCGCTCAGATCGACCCGATTTTTGACAGGATCCGCTCGCTCGGCATCGGCGGCTGAACGCCAGCCGAAGCCTCTGTTTCGTTCCGACCCAACCTAATGGTCGTACATGTCGCTCTTTGGTATCTTGTGCAATATGCCTTAAGAGCAAGAATATGAATATGCTTGGCGATTTGCTATTGAGGTGCGCTGATGTCGACTTGGCCCAAGTCATCCTGGCCCTGCTTGTTGCCGAGCATTGGAGTCGCCGTCGCGCCTCTGCGGAATTTGAGTGGCGACCCCAACCAGCAACATTTGCTTGATGCTTTTACCGACGATCTCGTTACCGATCTCCTTCAGGATGGTTGTGGACTCTCGTTGAAGAGAGAAACAGCCGAGGGAACTCAGCTCCGCAATCGCGCGCCAGCGACTGAGCCGGCGATCGATTATCTGATTACCGGAAGCCTCCAGCAGAGCGCGCCCGAAAAATTGCGGCTCGATCTGCAAATCAACACCGCGGCGTTGGGTGAGCACGGCTGGGCGGGCCGCTATGAGTTCAGCCCTAAACAGGCGCCATTGCAAATCGAAATCACCCGACAGATCTCCCGAGAGCTTCATCTTCTTGTTTTGCAGCAAGCGTGCCGCAGAGCCGCCGGGGCATCCGCCCGGGAGTTTGGCATCGATGAGTGCTTGTCTCGGGCGATCGAAGCGATGACCGGACAAATCACCCCCGAGCTGACAGCCGAAGCCCGGAATTGGCTGCTTTTCGCCCTTGCGACGGAGCCGCGCAACGCCGAAGCGCTAACGGGTCTCGCCATCACCTGCCAGCACCTGGTAAGCAACCCATGGTGGAGCGATCGTTACGCCGTTCCGGCGGTATCCGATCTCGGCCGCAGAGCAGCTACAATCGCCCTCGATCTCGCACCCGGAAACGCGATGGCGAGGTGCATCCAAGGTATGCTGCTGTCCGCGGCCGGACGGTTGGAGGAAGCGGAACAGGCGGAAAAGCAGGCCCTGGCGACCGATCCCGAACTGGGTGTGGCCCGCGCCTTTCTTGGTTACAATGCTGCCTTGCTCGGTCATGCCGAGCAGACGTTGCCGGCTGTCGAGCATGCCATGCGTCTCGATCAAACCGATCGACGCCACAGCATCTTCTTCTTTTTCAGCGGATTTGCCGAGCTGCTCCTTGGCCGATCGGAAGCAGCGATCGGGTTCTTGCGGAAATCGTTGGAACGCAATCCCACCTATGGCAGCGCACAATTGTTGATGATGGCGGCGCTGCTGCAGTTGGGGCGCAACAGCGAGGCGGCGCACGCGGCGGCCGACTTCCGTGAACAATTTCCGGCGGCCCGGACCAATGATTTTGAGCAGCTTTGGGTGACGCGCTCGACCAATCCGGTTTATCGCGCCCAAGCCAACCCAATTTTCGAAAAGATGCGCTCCCTCGGCATCGGCGGCTGATCGTTCCGGCGGCGGTGAGCCGGTGATCGGGTCATGACCCGATGGGCGGAACCCACGGCTCGGGTGCACGCGGCTCGAGATCCGTCACGACATCGATCAGCACGGGCTCGTTGGCGCTGAGCGCCTCCGTGAGTGCGTGAGCAATCTGAGCCGGCTGCTCGACGCGAATTCCGCGCACGCCAAAGCTCCGCGCAACCGCCGCGAAATCGGTCGGACCAAAGCGAACCAGCGCCTCACCGCGTCCCGGGCGGTTGCCGGCGATGCGGCGCACACCGCTCAAATTCTGGCCAAACCCGGAATTGTTGTTGACCACAACCGCAACCGGAATGCCGCAACGGCGCGCCGTCTCGAGTTCGCAGAGGTGGTAATAGAACCCCCCGTCGCCGGTAAAGCACAGCACCTTGCGGTTGGGGGCAGCGCATTGTGCGCCGAGTGAGGCCGGAAACGCCCAGCCGAGCGAGCCCGCGGCGCGCAAATAGGTTTGTCCCGCGCCGTTGAACTCGACCATCGTGCCGGTCCAGATTCCGGAATAGCCGGTGTCGGCAACCAGAACGCCGTCAGCGGGTAACGCCTTGGTTATTTCGGCGCATAGCCGCTCGACGCGGATCGGCGCCTGATCGTCGCCGGCAAGCGCAACCATCGTCGCGCGCCAATCGGCGACGATGCGTGCCGCTTCCTCGATAAAACCGCGGTCGCGCGCCGGCCGGCCAATCGTCTCGACTAGGCGCCGAAGCGTCGCCTTTGGGTCGCCGACAACCCCCAGCGTGTTCGAATAGCTCCGGCCGATTTCAACGGGATCGGCGTCGATCTGCACGATCTGCGTCGCCAGCGAGGGGATCGACCAATTTAAGGTGACCTGATCTCCGGTATCGCAACCGACATAGACGACGAGCTCCGCCGAGTGGACGACGCGATTGGCTGGCGGCGCCGAATAGCTGCCGGGCACCCCGATATAGAGCGGATGCCGGGTCGGGACGAGACCACGCGCTCCAAGCGAAGTTGCGATTGGCGCCGCCAACGCTTCGGCCAACGCCAGCAATTCCGGCCCCGCCTGCGAAGCGGCCGCGCCCTCGCCCGCGACAACAACGACGCGACCGGCCTCCCGCAACATCGCCGCCGCGCGCTCGATGTCGCGCGCGTCGGCGACCGGGCGGTGTGTCGGAATGCGCCTCATTTCAGGATCGATAACGGTGGGCTCAGCGGTCTGCCCGAGCTCGATCACGTCGCCCTGCAATCCGCAGAAGTCGAGATGGGCGGGTCGCGGGGTGTCGGCCAACGCCGCGCGCCACGCATGTCGCAGCAATCGTGGCAATTCTGACGTCGAGTCGACCGCGGCCGAGAATTTGGTGACTGCGGCGAACAGCGGGGCGTGCGGGATCTCTTGATAGCTGTTGCGATGCTGGAACCTTGGCTCCTTGCGGCCGGTCAAGGCCACCACCGGGCTGCGCCCGAGCCAGGCATCCTGTAACCCGGAAGCTAGATTGGCCGCGCCGACCGACTGCGCCATGCACACCCCCGGCAGGCCCATGATGCGAGCATAACCGTCGGCCATGTAGGCCGCAGCTTTCTCGGAATGAGCAAGCACGCGCGTGACCCCGAGATCATCCAATTCGAGCAACGTGCGCCGCAGCACCGACTCGACAAAAAAGACGTGCGTGATACCGCTGCCGGCGAGCGCCCGCGCCAGCCACTGGGCGCCATTGATTGCCGCTCTTTCACTCATTTCGGTTTGCTCCCTCGATTGCCACGCGGCGCCCTACAAGGTCAGCCCGCCGTCCACGATGACCGTTTGGCCGGTGATCATTGCCCCACCGGCGCACAGGAAAAAGATCGTTTCGGCAATATCCTCGGGACGGCAAGCACGCTTCAGCGGCGTGCGTTCGAGCGAGGCCTGTTTGCGGTCGGCCGGCCAATCCTTGTTCCATGGGCTGTCGACAAAGCCCGGGGCAACGGCGTTGACCCGAATTTCCGGCGCCAAGGTGCGCGCCAGGCTGCGCGTCAGGTTGATCAGCCCGGCCTTGCTGGTCGCGTATGGAATACTGCTGCCCGAGCCCATGACACCGGCGATCGAAGCGGTGTTGCAGATGGCACCCCGTGCCGCC
>JAFAHP010000183.1 GCA_019237175.1 Alphaproteobacteria bacterium | reverse complement strand
TGCCGCCTTGGGTGCTGCATTGACATTTGTCAAAGGCTTCGCCGCGCCGGAAACAGGTCAGGCTTATACCCGTGCACGAGAACTGTGGGGGGAGTTGGGGTCCCCGTCCGAGGTTCCGCAGGCTGGCTTTGGCGAGCTGATCTATCACAACGTCCGCGGCGAACGGGCTCTGTCCCTGCGCTTGGCAGAAGATTTGCTCCGCCTGAGCGTCGAGAGTAAGGATTCCGGTGGGATCGTTCTGGGTCACGCCTCCTGCGGCGGAAACCTATTCTACATGGGCTGGTTCGCGCGCTCCCGGCGCCATCTGGAAGAGGGGCTTTTGCTCTACGATCCAGTCTCCCATCGCTCGCTGGTCGATCAGGCGGGATTCCATCCTCAGGTCCGATCACAGGCCCAATTGGCGCTCGCCCTGTTCTGTCTCGGCTATTCGGACCAGGCATTAAACCGCATCAATGCAGTTACCGCCGAGGCCCGGAGGCTGGGACATTTGCCTACTTTGGCTTTGACCTTGGGATGGCGCAGCTTGCTATCGCTGGTTGGCGATGATGCCGCACTCGGTGACGCGGTGGACGAGCTGGTCGCCGTGGCGACGGAGCAGGGTTTCCCCCAATGGCGTGGGTTCGGAGCGGTCTATCGCGGCTGGGCCCTGGTCAAAACCGGTGATGTGGCTGAAGGGATCTCGCTTCTGCGCGCCGGTTCGACCGAATTCCGCGCCACCGGGGCGCAGGTGTGGGTGCCGCATAACATCGCATTGTTGGCGAGGGCCTGTGAGCGTGCAGCACGGATCGAAGAAGCCTTGACCTTGTTGGACGAGGCGTTACAGATCATCGACACGACCGGGGAGCGCTGGTTCGCAGCGGAGCTGAACCGGCAAAAAGGCCAGATTCTGTTGCGGCAAGGGCATCCCGAGACGGCTGAGGAACTGTACTGTAAGGCCCAGAGTATTGCGGTGGAGCAGGGCGCCAAGCTCTGGGAGTTGCGCGCCGCCGCGAGCCTCGCGCGGTTGCGGCGCGACCAGGGACGGCGCGCGGAGGCCGGCGATCTTCTTGCGCGCGTTTATGACCAGTTCACTGAAGGTTTCGGCACCAACGATCTCCAAGAGGCGAAGTTACTGCTTGACGAGCTGGCAGCGTAGCCAAAGACGTTTTCAACCTGACGCAGATTCGGCCACGCCGATGATCCCAAAATCCCGTTACTGTGTGCCGGACGAGGCGCTCAAAAGATCGAAGCGGCACCCGTAGAAACCGGGCTCTCTCGACGTAGCGCCAACGAAAAATCGGGCCCCGGCCAGGACAAGGGCGGCTATTTCCCCGCAGGTTCCACAGAAAGCGCGAGATCGCAGCCGGCGGCTCGCGTTCTTGAAAAATCCGCGTCCTCGCCGCGAGGCTGCTATCGTGCAACAGGACCAACCGCGAACGAGATCGACCATATGCCCGCTTCCCACCACGCCCCGCCCGCCAATCTCGGCGGCGCCCTCGAGGTCGGCCCGGACGACTGGCAGCGTCCGGCGTTTTATCAGCTGCTGACGGCACTCGTGGTGCCGCGCCCGATCGGCTGGATCTCGACGATTTCGTCGGGCGGGGCGCGCAATCTGGCGCCGTACTCGTACTTCAATCTGATGGGGAGCGATCCGCCTTACGTCGCGTTCGGCTCGACCGGCATCAAGGACAGCCTGAGAAACCTTCGTGAGGTGCCGGAATTTGTTGCGAACATCGTCACGATGCACGTCCTCGAACGGATGAACTTCACCTCGACCGATTTCCCGCGCGACGAGGACGAGTTCGGCTGGGCCGGGCTGAGGCCGCTCCCGGCGGCCAAGGTGCGGCCGTTCCGCGTCGCCGAGGCCAAGGCGCATCTCGAATGCGAGGTCGCGCAAATCGTGACCGACCGCAACACTAACATCGTGCTCGGCCGCATTGTGCATGCTCATGTCGATCCGACGGTCTGGAAGAACGGGCGGGTCGATCCGCAGCTGCTCGATCCGGTATGCCGGCTGTCCGGCTCGGGTTACGCTGCACTCGGAGCACTCGTCAACGTCCAGCGTCCACAGTGGCAGAATGTCCAGGGCACCCGCGGGCAGGACGCGATGCCGCGCGCCGAGCGGCGCCAGGCCGCGCCGCCGACTGCCTAGTGTCCATCAAGCCGGTCGCGGCCACTTGGTCGGCTTGATCCGCCATTCTCCGATCGGCGCTAAGCGAATTGCCGCAGTTTACAAAGATCGTCGCAGGCGCAGGGCGGAGCAGCTCCGCGCAGACGGGGGCAGCGCATTCCGCCGCCGGCGCTATCGGGTCGGTTGCGCCTGCGGCCATCCCGCCCCATAACGCTCGCCGGCTTCGACGGTTTGACGGTGCCGCCGGTCGAGCCGGCTGGATGAGGCGCCTTAGCCGCGCACTGACGAGGGAGGACTATGGCGAAGTCCCTATCGTCACGGATCATGGACGACGCTGAGGTCGCCCGAACTCCACAGGGCATACCACCGCGAGCTGTGTTTAATTTAACCAGGAAAAGGAGCGGTGTTCACCTTAAGCTCGCAACCCCGCGGTGCTGAGTCCCGGGTCCACCGCCCTGGAACATGGCGGTCGTAGTTTGAGCGCCGATTGTTTGCCCTTGACCAACAGGAGGAGCCCCCATGACTTTACAGCACCTCTTGAACGGCGTTGCTATCGCCGCCGCGCTCGCAATCGCCGGGCCGGCCTGGGCCCAGAACAACCCTAGCGGCGAAATCGGCATGGGAATGTCGGTGCCAAAGCCCGGTGGCGGTGGGAACCTGTCGCGGGACAGCGGCGGAACCCCCACCCCGGCGCCAGCGCCGGCAGCGACTTCAGCGACACCATCGGCGCCTCATGCTGTAAGGCATGCCACGGCAATGCATGCCCATCATAAATACATGGCGAGCAAGGCCGCCCTGACCGGCGCGACGACCGCACAGCTCAACCGAGGCGAACTCGCCCGCATCCAAATCCAGACCCAAACCGCCGAACAAAAGCGAACTAGCCAACTCAGAGAAGATCAGGCAAAGAAGCAAGAACAATTTCGTAATATGTATGACATGATCCGCGGTAGGTGACCGAGATTTTTATACGACCACAGGCTCACCGCAACCCTCGGGCATGGCACCCTTGGGCTGAGATTATCCTTGTCCCTGGCTGGAGCCGCCGCAGATTTTCCGCGGCCGCTCCGGCGGAAGGTTATCGAGTTACGGATCGAAGCGCAGCAACGCACGGAACACAAAAGGCTTTTCTGGTTTAATCCGATCGATCCCACGGCTCTGACCCAAAGGAGCCATTGATAGCGCGTCAGTTGAGACCGGTGTCGGACCAGGTTTCAGCGCTGACCCCGGCGAGCGCCCTGACCCGCTCCTCGTCCTCGGCAAATTCCGCGGCGGGGCCCGTATACACAACCTTTCCGTCGTCAAGCACATAAGCGCGATCGGCGATTGCCACTGCGGCGCGAACATTCTGCTCGACCAGCAGGATCGAAACGCCCTCGCTTCGCGCCGCCGTGACGACCCGGAACACCTCCTGCACGATAAGGGGAGCCAGCCCCTGCGACGGCTCGTCGAGAATCAGCAGCCGCGGATTAAGAATGAGGGCGCGGGCGATCGCCAGCATCTCCTGCTCGCCCCCCGACAGCTGTCGCCCCTTGCTGTCGCGCCGCTCGGCAAGGCGGGGGAAGAGCTGATGCAACCGAGCGATTGTCCACCGCCCCGGCCGCGCGAGCGGCACCATCAGGTTTTCCGCGACCGTCAGATTGGGAAACACGCGACGCCCCTCCGGGACATAACCGACACCCAGCGCCGCGATGCGGTAAGGCGGCCAGTGCGTCGTGTCCTGGCCAAAGATTTGCACATGTCCCTGGCGCGGCGGCGTCAGCCCGACAAGGCTGCGCAACATCGTGCTTTTTCCGGCCCCATTGCGCCCGAGCAGGGTCACGATCTCGCCCTGGCGCACTTCGAGACCGACATCGCGCAGAATGTGGCTCTTGCCGTAATATGTGTGGAGCCCCGCGGCCTCCAATGCGCGCGCCGGCACAGTCATCAGGCCTGCCCGAGATAGGCGGCCTGAACCCTTTCATTGGCGGCGATCTCTCGCGGCGTCCCCTCCGCG
The DNA here is from genome assembly GCA_019237175.1 of Alphaproteobacteria bacterium. GTDB lineage: Bacteria > Pseudomonadota > Alphaproteobacteria > ATCC43930 > CGMCC-115725 > AP-15. The sequence goes on along the minus strand of JAFAHP010000183.1, from coordinate 3,832 downwards.
AGCATGCGGCCCTCGGCGAGTACCATGATCCGGTCGGCGAGGTGAAAAACAACGCGCATATCGTGCTCGATCAGCACAATCGTCAGCTTTTGGTCGCGATGCAGTTGGCGGATCAGACGGGTGATGTTGTAGGTCTCCTGGTCGCCCATCCCGGCGGTCGGCTCGTCAAGCAACAATAATCGTGGGTTGAGAGCCAGCGCCATCATGATTTCGGTCGCGCGCTGGTCGCCGTGGCTCAGTTCTCCGACCAGCCGGGTTTCAACATTTGCGAGACCGCCCTTGTTGCACAGATCCGTGGCGCGGATACTGACCGCCGCATCTTCGCGGCGTGACAGCCATGGCCGCAGCCGGTAGCCGGCCGCGATCTCGACCGCAATGCGCAGATTTTGCTGCACGGACAGTTCGGGGAACACCTCGGTGAGCTGAAAGGTGCGGGATATGCCCCGCCACACGCGACGTGCCGGCAGCAAATTCGTGATGTCCTCGCCGCCGAACACGATCCGACCCGAGGTGGGGGTCAGAAAACCGCTGATCAGATTAAAGAAAGTCGTCTTGCCGGCACCATTGGGACCGATCACCGCGCGCAATTCGCCGACCTCGACCGACATCGACACATTCTCGACGGCGACGAGACTGCCGAAATGACGGGACACGCTTTCGACTTGTAATAGGCTCATCGCGAACTTGGTCGATGCAAGATGCCAAGAACGCCGCGCGGAAAAAACACCACCACAAGCACAAAGAACAATCCGATAAACGACATCCAATTTTGGGTTTGGCTCGACACGTAATCCTGGAGCACGACGAAAATCGCCGCACCAATCAACGGACCCCAAAAAGCCCGCATCCCGCCCAACACCGCCATGATCACGAAGTCCCCGGACTGATCCCAACGCAGATCGTGCGGATCGGCGAAATTGTTGAGAAGCGCGTACAGCGTGCCGGCGAGACTGACAAAAAAGCACGAGATCATCCAAGACAGCCATATGTGGCGATCGACCGGGATGCCAAGAAATCGCGCTCGTCTTTCATTCTCGCGGATCGCCAGCAGCGTGCGGCCGAACGGGGAATGAAGCAGCGCCGCCATGATTCCGGTGGCACCGGCAAAACAGACAAGAACCCAGTAGTAGAACGCTCGATCGCTGCCAAGAATATCCCAGGCCGCAAAGCCAAGGTCGATCGGCTGGCGGTGCCAACCAGAGAGCCCGTCATCGCCGCCGGTGACGGTATTCCAGCGGTAAGCGATGAAATAAAAGACTTGGCCGAAGGCGATTGTCGCCATCGCAAAATAAATGCCTCGCAGCCGGACGATCAACAGGCCGATGACCGCGGCCGCGGCGGCGCCCGCAACCACGCCAACCGCGGTGCCGGCCACGGTGCTCGGGACCAGATATTTGATCGTCAGACCCATGCCGTACACGCCAAGCCCGAAATATGCGGCGTGGCCGAACGAGAGAACGCCGGTAAAGCCCAAGAGGAAATTGAGCGACATCGCCGCCAATGCCAACACCATCACCCGGCTACCCAACGAGGTATAGCCACCAATCCAATTGATCCAATACGGCATCGTTAACAGCACCGCCCAGATCAGGATGTTGGCGCCGCGTTTTGGCGACATTTCCACTAAAACCGGCCCTCCTCGCCTAACAGACCACGCGGCCGGACCAGCAGCACGAGCCCCATCATCACGTAAATGACGGCTTCCGAGGCGGAGGGAACGAAGACGGTAGTGACGCCCGCGGTGACGCCGATCAACAAGCCGCCAAGCAGGGTCCCCGGAAGGCTGCCGAGCCCGCCAACGATGATCGCGACAAAGCTCGGCATAATCAGGGCGCTGCCGATGGTCGGCTGCAGACCCAACATCCCGGCGGCGAGGACGCCCGCCAGCCCGGCGAGGTAGATGCCGAGGCCGAAATTTAACGTCCGCAGCACCCGGACATTAACCCCAAGCGTCGACACGGTTTCGAGATCGAGCGTTCCGGCGCGGATGCGCATGCCGAGACGCGTCCGGCTGAGGATCAAAAAGAGTGCCGCCACCGCCGCGACCACCAGCCCGACCATGAACAGGCGATAGCCCGTCAAAAAAAAGAACTGGCTGCTAAGCGGGCTCGACAACCAATCCGGAACGGAAAAAGGAAGGGTTTGCGGCCCCCAGATGTAGCGGGTGCCGTCCTCGAGAATGAACGCGAGGCCGAAGGTCAACAGCAGGCTGTAGAGCGGGTCGCGTCCGTAGAGCCGGCGGATCAGTACCCGCTCGACGATGAGACCAAGCACTGCAGTCAGAAACGGCGCGATCGCCAACGCGCCCCAAAATCCGACATACGGGGTCAGCGTGTAGGCGAGATAAGCGCCGATCGCGAGAAATCCGCCATGGGCGAAGTTGATGACGCCGGACAAGTTCAAGATCAGCGACAACCCAAGCGCCATCAGCGCATAGAACGCGCCGATGATCAGCCCGTTGAACAGGTTGAACAGGATCAGCTGGGTCACGGCGGCAAGGGCGTCGCAGCCATCTCGATCCGCTCCAGCTGCGTCCCTGTCAACCCGTCATGCCGGCCATTGCAGGTGGCAGCCGGTCTCGGCGACGGGCAATGCGGCATCGACGCCTTTGACCAGCTCGGTGACGTGGAACAAATCGTCGGGTTGCGGACCCCGCGAAACCGCGTTGCCGACGTAGAGCGTCGGCATCAGCTGGTGATCGCCGGCGCGGTAGAACGTGTCGTTCGGCATCAGCGCAATTTCCGGCGGCAGTTTGAAGTTTTCGAGCGCTTTCGCGAGTTTGACCGGGTCGAGCGTCTTCTCCTGGTTCGCGACAAGCGCGCAGGTCCACGCGGCGACATAGCCGAACCAGTGGCGCGCGGTCGGCACCTTGCCGTTGTTGACCTTGCGGATATCGGCGACAAAGTCGGCGACGTGCGGCACGTCAGGCTGCAGCCAATACCATTCGAAGACCCAGGTGCCGATCCGCGCTTCGGGCGGCAGGCCTTCGAGCACTTCGAGCTCCTGTTGCGCGCCGGCGATATGAAACCGCTTGTCGAGACCGAACTGGACCGCCTGCTTCAGCGCATTGACCATGTCGCCGCCCGCCACCAGAAAAATGATGACGTCCGGGTTCGCCGCCTGAGCTTTTATTAGATACGCCGAAAAATCGGTCGTTCCGAGTGGTGTCAATGACGCCCCGACCTCGGTGCCAGCGTATTTCTTGAGACTGGCTTCGAAACCCTGCTGTAGCGTGTGGCCAAACGCGTAATCCGGCGTGATGAAGTACCATTTCTTTCCGTATTTGTTGAACAGGGTTTGCGACACCGAGTTCGTTTCCATGCGCGTCGTGTTGCAGACACGAAAGACATTCCAATGGCAGTCGCTGCCGGTGACCGCGTCGGTGTGACCGCCGGTCACGATGTGTAATTTCTTCAGCTGGTTGGAAACCTCACCGAGCGCCAGCGCCATCGCCGAATTGACGTTGCCAAGCAGGAAATCGACTTTGTCGCGCTCGATCAGCTTGCGCGCTTTTTGCACCGCAACCCCGGTGTCGGCGCTGGTCGAGTCCTCGACCAACAGCGTGACCTGGCGGCCGAGGATGCCGCCCTTGGCGTTGATCTGGTCAACCGCCAGTTGGCAACCGATCTGTTCGTTCTTGCCCAGTTCGGCGTAAGTGCCGGTCAGCGGGTCGTTGAGACCGAATTTGACTTCGTCGGCGGCGCGCGCGGTAATCGCAAAAGGTGCAGCGATTTGTGCGATCCCGGCTGCCGCAGCCGCGCGGATCAGTGTGCGCCGATCGAGACGCGAAGATGCCCTGATTCTCGTCATGACTTCCTCCCTAAGGTGCGTT
>JAFAHP010000130.1 GCA_019237175.1 Alphaproteobacteria bacterium | reverse complement strand
GACGAGGCGATATTCCGCGCGCACTGCCGCAAACCCGGCTTTGTTTCGATCGGCTTTGGCGAATGCCGCGCCCGCATCGTCTAAAACTTGACTAGCGCAGGCCTTTGTGCCGAAGAAACAGCGTCCAGCAGTGACACAGCCAGGCTAGGCCGGCGGCTTCATCGCCACATCGAGCATGACGTTGGGCAAGATCTCGCGGATTACACTGCGCAGTGTCGCTTCGTCTTGCGCGATGGCGCTCGCTAAAAGACGCCGCGAGCCGCGCCGCAGGATCCGGGCGGTGGCGCGTCCGTCACTCCCGGGTCGGATCGTCGCGAACGCGTCGGCCGGCTCGATGCGCTTCAGCACCCGCTTGAGCGCGGCCAACCCCTCCCCGGTCTCGACATCGTAAGCGGGGGATTCGGGAGTTGCCGGTTCCGTCTCTTCCTCGACCGATGCGTCGATCGCTTCGACCGACCGGTAGCGGGATAATGATTGGTAAATCGCCCTTCCGGGTTCGGTGTCGATGCGTGACTGCAGTTCCCAGCTCTCGCCGCGCGCCGACAGCTCGGCGATCAGCGCGAACAAATCGTCGCTGTCCTCCTCGTGCGAACAGGTCAGAAATGCCAACCGGCCATCGTGCTCGACGACCCGGTCGTCGTCCTCGGGGAAGCCAAGTTCGGCAAGCGCGTTGTCCAGCGCCCGACGCGATGCAACCAACAGGGTTGTCACGTGCAAGCGCCGTCCACCTTCTGCCGGGTCTTTGTCGGCCATCTTCTCCCTCCGAAGCGGCCAATCGGCCGATCGCAATCCTAGGCGGCGCCCTTTGGCGGCGCGATGGAAAATCTACGTCCCGTGCCCTCGTTAATCGGTGTGAGCTTCTCCCACCCGGTTCAAACGCACATCCTGATCAAGATAGACGCTCATCATCAAGCCCATGCCAATCATTACCGTCAGCATCGCGGTACCGCCGTACGAGATAAGCGGTAAGGGAATGCCGACCACTGGGATCAGACCCGTTACCATCGCGATGTTTATGAATACATAGAGAAAGAAATTGGTGACGATTCCGAGGCAGAGAAGCCGTCCAAAGTGGCTACGGCATCGCAAACCAATCACGAATCCATAGGCGATCAAGGCCGCGTAGAGAGCCAGCAGCATGAAACCGCCAATCAGTCCAAATTCCTCGGCCAGGGTGGTAAAGATGAAATCGGTTTGCTTCTCCGGTAAGAAGCTTAAATGGCTCTGTGTCCCGAGCAGGAAGCCTTTGCCAAACAAACCACCCGAACCCAAGGCAATCTTTGATTGCAGAATGTGATAGCCGGCGCCAAGAGGGTCGCTATCTGGATCAAGAAAAGTGTAAATTCTTAGTTTTTGATAATCGCGTAATGCCTTCCATACGATGGGTAAGCACATACCTACTACGGAAATACATATAGCAAATAGCCGTAAACGCACGCCGGCGATAAACATCACAACAATGCCGCTCATCAAGATAACCATTGCCGTCCCAAGATCAGGTTGTTTAAGAACGAGGACGGTCGGTATCAATGTCATCAAAGAGGGTAAGATAAAATACCGAAGTTTGCTAATATTTTCATCAGATAGACTATGAAAGTAACGGCCTAATGACAATACCAGTGTGATGCTCATCAACTCGGATGGCTGCAATTGAATTATGCCGAGATCGATCCATCGCTGGGCCCCCATTCCAACAAAGCCGCGCATATCGACAGCGACAATCAAAACTAAGGTTACGATATAGGTCCAATAGGCGATGCGAAACCATCTCCGAAGCCCGAGCAGTGCGGCACCTAACATTGGAGCGAGAGCAATCGCGAACCGGGTCATTTGCTTGGTAGCCCAAGGCTGCATATTGCCGTCGGCCGCCGAATACAGTGCTGCGACGCCGATGCCCGCCACCAAAGACAGCAGGAGGACGACGTTCCAGCGCAAGCCGAGAATCCTTTCGACAAACGCGGATTTCGAACGCCCGAATTCAGGAGGCAGGACAGCCAATACTCACCCTCGATCCGTGGTCAGCGCATCAAGCGGAGGCACCGTGGGGGAGAGCGAGCGCGCCACCGTATTTTTTGCGGGAACCCGGCGCGCCGGATCGCGTAGCTGGACTTCGCGCAGCACATCGCGGCAGATCGGTGCGGCGACTTCGGAACCAAAGCCGGCGTGCTCGACGACAGTCGCGCAGACATAACGGGGTGTGCTAACCGGCGCAAACGCGACGAAGAGAGCGTGATCGCGATCCTTCCATGGAATTTCATCGATTTTGCGCAGCCCGTGATCGCGCTCGTACTGGCTGATCCGGCGGACCTGGGATGTACCCGATTTTCCGCCCATGGCGAACTCGGGCTCAGCGATACGCGCCGCATAAGCGGTTCCACCCGGTTCGTTCACGACCGCGTTCATCCCGTCGAGCACGAGGGCGCGGGCGTCGAGATCGACCCCGATTTCGGGGAAGTCAGGTTGCGCGGCGCCACCCTCCTCGGTCATTATGCCGGCGCTGCGCAAAAAATGCGGCACCACGGCACGGCCCGAGACGAGCCGGGCGACCATTGTCGCGATCTGCAGCGGCGTCGCCAATACCGACCCTTGGCCAATCCCGGCAATCAACGTTTCGCCTGCCTGCCACGCGGCGCCGGTGGTGTCGAGCTTCCACGCCTGGGTAGGGATCAGCCCGCCCTTTTCGCCTGGGATGTCGATGCCAAGCGGCGCGCCATAGCCGAGGCGATTGGCCATCGCCGCTAATCGATCAATCCCCAAGCGCCGGGCCGTTTCGTAAAAAAAAACGTCGCAAGATTTCTTGATGGCGTCGCGCAAACGCAGGGTGCCGTGACCACCCTTGCGCCAGCAGTGAAAGACTGCATTCCCAAGCGCGAGCTGGCCGGTGCAGGTAATCGCTGTTTCCGGTGTCAGCACGCCGGCCGTCAGGGCGGCGAGCGCTGCCACGGGCTTGAAGGTCGAGCCCGGTGGGTAGATGCCGGCGATGGCCTTATTGGCCAAGGGGTGACGGGAATCACTCGACAGCTGGCGCCAGACTGCCGGCTTGAGGCCGTCGGTAAACAGCGCGGGGTCAAAAGCAGGGCTCGACACGAGCGCCAGGACCTCACCGCTGATCGCATCGAGCAAAACGCTCGAGACGCTCGGTTCGTTCGCACAACGCCGTGTAACAAACTCCTGCATAGCGGCGTCGAGCCCGATCACGACATCCTGGCCCGGGTCTCCGTCGATGCGCGCAAGCTCGCGCACGACGCGGCCAACGGCGTTAATCTCCACTTGGCGCGTCCCGGCGGTGCCGCGCAGCGTTCCGTCCTGGGCTTTTTCAATGCCGGCCTTGCCGATCCGAAAATCGGGCAGCTCCAGCAACGGGTCGCCAGTCTGCTCGTCTTCGGACACTGCTGCGACATAGCCGATGACGTGCGCTGCGGTTTCGCGAAATGGGTAATTGCGAGTTAGTCCTTGTTCGACCGATATTCCCGGCAGCTCCGGCACGGCGACCTCGACACGCGCCATCTCGTCCCAGCTCAGATTGTCGCGAACGACCACAGGCACAAAGCTATGTTTGCGGCGCACCTCGCGCATCACGCGGGCGCGATCCGCCTCTTCGATCTCAATCAGAGCGGCCAGTGCGTCGAGTGTCGCGGGAATATTGCCCGCCTGCTCGGCGGTGATGACCAGATGGTAGTCCTGGCGGTTGTCGGCGAGCGGTATGCCAAAACGATCGAGAATTCGCCCGCGCGGCGGCGTGAGCAGCCTTAGGTTGATTCGATTTTCGTCAGAAAGAACGACATAGCGGTCGGAATCGACAATTTGGAGCTGGAACAGTCGGGCTGCCAGGGTACCTAACATAAGTGCTTCTCCGGCTGCGAGAACCAGAGCGCGCCTTGTAAACTGGCGATAGCGCTGCGATTCCCGTTGCAACCCGGATCCCGAAAGGGTCGTTTTCCCACGCATCGATTAGGCCGGACCCAAGAACGCATGTTGGCTCCGCCCCAGCACGAAACTCGCGATCGGAAACAGCGCCACAGTAACCGCTGCGCGGAATACACTCGCGTTCGGGCTCGACAGTCGCCAGGCGAGCAGACTGTCGAGCCCCCACAATCCGAACATTGCAGCACCAGTCAGGATGGCAAAGCCAGCCCATACAAACGCAAAGCCGCGGTTGACAAACCGGCGCCGACAGCTCAGCACGGCGGCTCGCGACAAAAGGAGCAGGAGGGGCGTCACCCCCGGCACGCCCCCGGATAAGAGGTCGAAGCCGACGCCGATCGCGAACAGGGCGACAGGCGGGAGCAGATCCGGCCGATAAATCGTCCAATGATAAAGTGCCATCAGCGCAAAGGCCGGAGTCAACTCGGGCCACCCGGGTAGCGGGACAGGTGCGAGCGAGACAACAGTAGCAACCAGCATCGTCAGCAACGGCAGCAGGCGAGCCGGCCGGTGGCCGATCTGCGGGTTCGCCGCGGCGTTCTCTGTGCGTAACGCCATTCGTGTTAACGGTGGCTCGTCCTGCCGATGCCGGTCGGCGCCGCGTGCGGGGCGCCGCGCGGTGCTGCCACCGGCATTGGCAATCCCTGAGCAAGACCATAGTCGACGATGCGGACATACTCGACTTGCGACGGTCGGCGATAAGGCTCGACCCGCGGCTGCCCGGGTTCGACGGCGAAGACGATCCCGACCGGGAGTCCCGGAGGAAATATCCCGCCTTCGCCTGAAGTGACGATGCGGTCCCCAATTCTGAGCGGGGCAGCCGGTTCGATAAACCACAACGCGGGCTTTTCTGAATTGTCGCCGGCGAGGATCGCTCGCTGCCCGGACCGCTCGACGACGACTGGAACACGGGAGTTTAGATCGGTGATCAGCAAAATGCGGGCAGCGCGCGTGCCGACCTCCGATACGCGGCCGATCAAACCTTCGCCGACCACCGCGGCTTGGCCCCGCGCAATCCCATTCTCACTGCCGGCGTCAACCAATAAATTCCGCAAATACGCGCCGCCGGAACTCGCGATCACCCTCGCCGACACAAAAGAACGAGCGGATTCGGGCGCAAGCTTCAACAAATCGCGCAGCGCTTTATTCTCTTCGGCCAACGCGAGTGCCGCCTGCCGCCAGTGTAACAACCTGGTGTTTTCTTCCGTTAGCGAGACATTTCTGTGATAGGTGTCGATCATCGCCCGCGCCCGTTCGGCAACGTCGGTTATCGCGACAAACGGCCGCGATAAGCCGTCGAGCAAAGGCGCGGCGTAATCGGTCGCCGAGATGCGAAGCTGCTCGAAGAGCGTCTGGTCGACTTTTCCGAGGACAATCATCGTCACGGAGAAAACGACAAGCAGCGGCGCAATCAACCGTTGAGCCGCCGAGCGGCGCAACATCGAGAGTGGTATCACCTCGCCCTCGTCGCACCTTAATCCGATCGGTGCAGCCGACCGGCGTGTTCGCGAGAACAATCTACAGTAGCCGGTGCAGGCGGTGCGATGACGCTGTCACCCATCGGACTCGGCCTTTCGAGATCTCTATCAGCAAACTGCTACCAAGCGTTGATCAACACCGATCTAAGCGTCTTCATTTCTTCGAGGGTTCGGCCCGTACCGAGCGCCACACAACTCAGCGGATCGTCTGCTATAGAGACCGGAAGCCCGGTGGCATGGCGTAAGACTACGTCAAGATTGCCGAGTAAGGCGCCGCCTCCGGTCAACACGATCCCCTTATCGACGATGTCGGCCGCAAGCTCAGGTGCGGTGTGTTCCAGCGCCACCTTGACGGCCTCAACGATAGAGCCGACCGGCTCGGCTAAGCTCTCGGAAACCTGTCGTTCGCTTATAACAAGTTCTTTCGGCACGCCATTCATCAGATCGCGGCCCTTGATCTCCATAAGCCGTCCCTCGCCGTCCTCGGGCATACACGCCGATCCGATCTCTTTTTTGATCCGCTCTGCACTGCTCTCGCCGACAAGCAGATTATGGTTGCGGCGGATATAGGCGATGATGGCCTCATCCATTTTGTCACCGCCGACGCGGACCGAACGGCAGTAAACGATGCCGCCGAGCGATAAGACTGCCACTTCAGTCGTCCCACCTCCAACATCGACGACCATCGATCCGGTCGGTTCGGTGACGGGGAGACCGGCTCCAATCGCCGCCGCCATCGGCTCCTCGATCAAAAAAACGCGCCGCGCACCAGCGCTTTCGGCCGATTCCTGAATGGCGCGTCGTTCGACAGCCGTTGATCCGGAGGGAACGCACACCACCACCTGCGGGGTCGCAAAACTTCGGCGATTGTGCACCTTGCGGATGAAATGCTTGATCATCTCCTCTGTGACTTCAAAATCGGCAATTACGCCGTCGCGCAGCGGGCGGATGGCCTGGATGTAGCCAGGGGTGCGGCCAAGCATTTGCTTGGCTTCTTCCCCAACCGCTAATACTTGCTTGCGCCCCTTAACATTCGCGATGGCAACCACCGAAGGCTCGTTGAGCACGATGCCCCGACCCTTCACGTAGACCAAGGTGTTCGCCGTGCCGAGGTCGATCGCCATATCGGCGGACAAAAAGCCCAGCATTCTTCCGAGCATGTGCCTGTCGATCCAATATCCACGAACGGGAGGGGCCGGTGACGAACGCGCGCTGCCGTCAAAGGACGGCCGCCGCGCGAGGCTCCGGCGCCTGGTTCAAATCTCGCTGCGCATCCCCCGCAAAAGACCACCAGATCCTTGCGGATCGCGGCCGCGTTTGCAAGGCGCCCGTTTCCAACTTCGTACCGAGTTTCGAGGCCGCCAGCAGGCCCTGTCGAAAGCTCCTCTGCCTTAGCGTTGCGGCGCCTTCCTTCCCGCAGCAGACGAGCCGCATCGCCCCCAGTTGGTGCCGATGGCTCGGAACGCCGGCCGTCACCGGCGCAGCGTCACAGGGAAGAATACTGACGCCGGCTCTGCCGATCCGATAACGGCGGCAAAGACAAGAAAATGCCGGTATCGGTGGCACCGATACCGGCAAGGATGCGGGTGGCAGACCCGCGACAGGGAGACTTTGCCAAGCCGGGCTGCAGAAATACGGCGGGGCCCGGCACCCGCCTCCAGCATTAACGCAGTGCGGCGCGGTTGGTTCCCGATGCGCGAGCTGCCACCTGAGGCTTTCTGCTGTCGCTTAACCCAGACGTAACGCCCTTCCGGAACGCATGTTGGCGGGGCGGCTCCGGTTGGCGCGCCGTAATGCCGTTCGTGTGCAATCGATGCGTATCGTGGCTCGATCCGCGCGGCGCATGGTCGGCGTGAGCTTTGGCTATACGGGATGCATCCAGCGCGAGCAGCTGGCGATCATCCGGTTCGATTCCCACGAGTTTGCGGAGGGCCTCACGGCCGCGCGACAACCGTGAGCGAATTGTTCCAACCGGTACGTTGAGGACGGCCGCGACTTCTTCGTACCGCATGCCTTCCAAACCGACGAGCAGAATTGCGGATTGCTGCTCCTCAGGGAGCTTGGCAATGGCGCGCTCGAGATCGCGGAGCTCAAGTCGATGTCCCTGATGGGGGGCTCGTGTCAGCAACGGCTCGGTCTCGCTCAAGCCGACGGCTGCCCCCTCGCGGACGGAACGGCGCACATAATTGACATATTGATTGTGCAGAATCGTAAACAGCCACGCCCGTAAATCCGTACCTTTCTGCCAAAGATGTAGCTTTCCGAGCGCACGCGTCAAACAATCCTGAACAAGATCGTCGGCGACGGCGACGTCTCGCGTTAATGCGCGGGCATAACGGCGCAGACGCGGGATCTCCGCTTCGATCTCCCGATAAACCTCGGACACGCAGGGCTCCCGATTGTGGCGATCGGCGCGGGTGCCAATCTCCGAGCCGCGACTCTATCGGGGCGGTGTAATCCGAAAATGTCAGGCAGGCCGGTTTTATGTAAGATTTTGTAACTATATGTATAAGGAAATTGGGAGCGGTAGCCCCCGGGTGTGGAGAGTCGGGGGCTGGGCAATTGGCGATACAAACCGCGATGAGCGAGACCGGCCACATCCTGATAGTCGACGATCAAAAAGAGATCTGCGACATGGTTCAGGACTATCTGTCCAGCGAAGGCTATCGGGTGTCGACAGCACATGATGGCGCGGGAATGCGCCGCGTCATCGCGCAATCGGCAGTCGATCTCGTGATCCTTGATTTAATGCTTCCGGGAGAAGACGGATTGACGCTGGCGCGTTCGCTTCGTGAGGACTCAAATATCGGCATTATCATTCTGACCGGGCGCGGCGAAACCGTTGACCGCATCATCGGCCTCGAAATGGGCGCCGACGACTACCTGCCAAAGCCGTTCCATCTGCGGGAACTGCTTGCTCGGGTAAAAAGCGTGCTGCGGCGCGTGCCCACCCGCATCGGCGAGCGCGTTTCCCCGCAGCGGTTGCGGGCGCATTTTTCCGGGTGGCACCTCGATCTGTCGAGCCGAGAGCTGTTCTCCCCTTCGGGAAGGGAGGTCCGGCTGACGACCGGCGAATTTGACCTGCTCGCGGCTTTCGTCACCAATGCCAACCAGGTGCTCACACGTGACCGGTTGCTGGATCTTGCCCGCAACCGGGAGGCAGGGCCCTTTGACCGTACGATCGACGTGCAGGTCGGACGGTTGCGCCGCAAGCTCGAGGATGATCCGCAGAAACCCACGATGATCAGGACCGTGCGCGGCACAGGCTACATCTTCACCCCTACTGTCGAAAGCGGCTGACCAGAATCGGTTCACACCGTCAGAAAGCTGCGCACCGCCGCTTCGTCCATGTCGTCGCGGCGACCGGAGAGCACGACCGCGCCGCGCTGCATCACAAAAAACGCCGCAGCGAGGTCGCGGGCAAACTCGAAATACTGCTCGACCAAGAGAATAGCCATGTCGCCCCGCTTGGCGAGGGTGGCGATGACGCGGCCGATATCCTTGATGATTGACGGTTGGATACCTTCGGTTGGCTCGTCAAGGAGCAAACAGCGCGGCCGCATGACAAGCGCGCGGGCGATGGCGAGTTGCTGCTGCTGACCGCCGGAGAGGTCACCGCCGCGCCGCTTCAACATGTTCTTCAGAGCGGGAAACAGCGTGTAGATCTCGTCGGGGACGTAGCGCAGGCTGCGCGGCAGGATGGAAAACCCGGTTTCGAGGTTCTCTTCGACGGTCAGCCGAGGGAAGATCTCGCGGCCTTGGGGGACGAGCGCCAAACCTACCCGTGCCCGGTCATAGGCGGCCAATCGACTGATGTCCTCTCCTTCCCAACGAATTTGCCCGGAGCGGGTCGGCAGCAAGCCGAAAATTGCGCGCAACACGCTGGTCTTGCCGACTCCATTGCGGCCGAGGACGCAGGTCACCTCGCCTTTCTTCGCCGTCAGGCCGACTCGGCGCAACGCGTGGCTGGCGCCATAGTAAAGGTCGAGCGCCTCTACCTCGAGCATGGCCTAACGCCCCAGATAGACCTCGATGACCCGCGGGTCATCCTGGATCCTGTCGATCGACCCCTCGGCTAACACCGATCCCTCGTGGAGCACTGTCACTTTGACGCCGAGTGCGCGCACAAAGGCCATGTCGTGCTCGACCACCACGACGCTGCGGGTGCGGTTGATTTCTCGCAACAGGTCGGCAGTCTCCTCGGTCTCCGCGTCGCTCATCCCGGCCACGGGTTCGTCGACCAGCAGCAGGCGAGGGTCCTGCGCGAGCAGCATGCCGATCTCAAGCCATTGCTTCTGGCCATGAGAAAGATCGGCGGCCGGACGGTCCCGGTCGTCGACGAGGCGGATCGTCGTCAGCAGCTCGTCGAGCCGCGCGCGCTCAGAGGGCGTCTCGCGCGCCCACAGGGCAAACCACGGATTGCGGTCTCCAGCCAGCGCTAGCATCAGGTTGTCGTGCACCGTCAGCGGTTCGAACACCGTCGGCCGCTGGAACTTGCGGCCGATGCCGAGCCGCGCGATCGCGGGTTCGTCGAGCCGGGTCAGGTCGGAGTTTTCGCCGTACACGACGCGCCCGGTATCGGGCTTGGTGCGGCCGGTGATCACGTCCATCATTGTCGTTTTGCCGGCTCCGTTAGGGCCGATCACCGCCCGCATCTCGCCCGGTTCGAGAACCAGGGACAGCGCGTTGAGCGCCTTGAAGCCGTCGAACGAGACGGTGACGCCGTCAAGATAGAGCAGCGTTGCGCCGGTCATCCGGCGATCTCGCTGGCGGCCGACTTGGCGGCCGCGATTCCCGGCACGGCATCGGGCGTGGCCTCCGGGACCACCGCCGGTAAGCACGTCGTGAACAAGCCCATGATGCCACGCGGCAGGAACAGCGTGACCAAAATGAACAGCGCGCCGATGGCGAACAGCCAGACCTCCGGCAGCGCGCTGGTCAGCATGGTTTTGGCGAGATTGACGAGGATTGCCCCGAGCACGGCGCCGGCAAGCGTGCCGCGCCCGCCGACGGCCACCCAGATCACCGCCTCGATCGAGTTCCCGGGGGCGAATTCCGAGGGATTGATGATGCCGACCTGCGGCACGTAAAGCGCGCCCCCGATGCCGGCGATCATCGCCGATGCGAGCCAGACGACGAGCTTGTAGGATTCCGGCCGGTAGCCGAGAAAGCGCGTCCGCGATTCGGTGTCGCGCACCGCAATCAGCACCTTGCCAAAGCGCGAACCGGTCATGGCGTGGGTCAGCACGAACGCCGCCGACAACACCAGAGCGGTGATCAGCATCAAACCGACCGAAGTCGTTTCCCGGTTGAGCGGGAAACCCAGGATTTCCTTGAAATCGGTCATCCCGTTATTGCCGCCAAAACCCATGTCGTTGCGAAAAAAAGCGAGCATCAGCGCGTAGGTCAGCGCCTGGGTGATGATCGACAGGTAGACGCCCGAGACGCGCGAGCGGAATGCAAACCAGCCGAAGGCAAAGGCCAATATTCCCGGAACCAGCATCGCCATTGCTACTGCAAACCAGAAATGGTCGAAGCCGTACCAGTACCAAGGCAGCTTGTTCCAGCCGATGAAGACCATGAAATCGGGGAGGGTAGGGTTGGCGTACACCCCGCGCACGCCGATTTGGCGCATCAAATACATGCCCATTGCATAGCCGCCGAGGGCAAAGAATGCGCCGTGGCCAAGTGTCAGGATCCCCGCATAGCCCCAGACCAAATCGATGGCCAGCGCGAGGATCGCGTAACAGAGATACTTGCCCACCAGGGAGATGACGAAATTGGGGGCGTGTAAATCGCTCGCCGGCGCGGTTAACAGGTTCAGCGCGGCCAGCAGCACCGCTCCCCCAAGGACGCAACCAAGAGTGACGACGGTAAGGCGCTCGGCGCGCATCACGCCTCGGCAACGCGACCCTTGAGTGGGAACAGCCCTTGCGGGCGACGCTGGATAAACAGGACAAGGAAAACCAACACCGCAATCTTGGCGAGTACCGCGCCGAAAAACGGCTCGACGAACTTATCGACGACACCAAGGATCATCGCGCCGAACAGGGTGCCCCACAGATTGCCGACACCACCGACAACGACGACGATGAAACTGTCGATGATGTAGTTCTGGCCGAGATTGGGGCTGACGTTGTCGATCTGGCTCAATGCGACGCCGGCCATGCCGGCGATGCCGGAGCCGAGGCCAAAGGTCAACGCGTCAACCAATGGGGTGCGGATGCCCATTGCCGCCGCCATGCGCCGGTTCTGGGTCACCGCGCGAATATTGCGTCCAAGCCTGCCCCAGCGCAGCACCGCCATCAGCGCGCCGAGCACGAGGATTGCGAACAGAATGATCCACAGCCGGTTGATCGTCAGCGTCAGCCCGCCAAACGCGATGGAGCCGCTCATCCACTCGGGCGACGACACGTCCTGGTTAGTCGGGCCGAAAATGCTGCGCACCGCCTGCTGGAGGATCAGGCTGAGACCCCAGGTGGCGAGCAAAGTCTCGAGCGGCCGCCCATAGAGAAATCGGATCAGCGTGCGTTCGATCAGAACGCCCAGAGCGCCGGCGACGACGAAGGCCGCGGGCACCGCGATCAGCAGACCGAATTGGTCCAAGGCAGGGGCAAAAGCCGCGATCACGCGCTGCACGACAAAGGTCGTGTAGGCGCCGACCATCACGATCTCGCCATGCGCCATATTGATGACGCCCATTACGCCAAATGTGATGGCGAGCCCCGAAGCGGCGAGCAGCAGCACCGCGCCGAGACTGATGCCGTAATAGACGTTTTCGGCGAGTCCCCACAGTTTCAGCTTGTAGTCGATCGCGCCGATCGCCGTTGTGATCGCCGCCGCCACCGCCGGCGGCTGGCTTTGCAGCGAGGACAACAGGCTGCGGGTCGACAGATCCGGGCGCGCCGCCAATTCCCGCACGGCAGCGAGCCGCTCGGCTACCGATCCGGTGCCGGATTTCAGCTGCCCTGCTGCGTACGCTTGGCGCAGCACCCGGGCGACATTGGCATCGTGCTCTTTGGCGAGCGCCTTCTCAACCAGTGCCAATGCGCCGGGATCGGAGGCCTGGAACAACACCTCGGCCGCTTTGAGGCGTGCGGCCGAGGACGGCGAAGATAAGTCGAGCGCGCCTTCGGCGATCTCGATCGCGGCGCGCACCGAGTCGTTGACGATGACCCGCCGCAGGTTCGACGCCGCCGGTGTCGTGACGGGCGCGCCGCTGCGCGCATCGACAAAGCCGGTGTCGGTGCGGATGTATAACGGGCAATCAGGCCGCGGCCATTTCCAGGTATAGAGTTTGCCGTCGCGCAAGGCGTTGATGACCGTGGCCGCGCGCGGATTGCCGGACACCGCGAGCGCGGTAACGCCCTGCGCCTCCACATCCGCCGTCATGGAGGCGATATTGGCAAACGGCTCTTGCTGCGCGCGTACCGGTGCTGAAAGCGTCAGGAGTACGGTGAGCAGAACGCAGGCGAAGAGGCCATGCGGGGAAGAACGACGGCAGCGACGCCCCTCCCGCGGACCCCGGCTCATCCCGTTCAGGCCTTTTTCGCCCCCACGCACTTGCCCGCGACGACATCGTAGCTGCCGCATGACATCGGCGGCAGCCAGTCGCCGATCAGGTTCTTGCTCTCCGGAAGATAGGGCGACCACGGCTGCGCAACGACCAGACCGCCAGTCTGCCACACCACATTGAACATGCCGTCGGCCTGCACCTCGCCGATCAGCACCGGCTTGGTCAGATGATGGTTCGGCATCATCGTCGAGTAATCGCCCGACAGGTTTGGGTACGAGACGCCCACCATTGCGTCGATCACCGGGTCGTGGTCGGTCGTGCCGGCCTTTTCCACCGCCTTAACCCACATGTTGAAACCGATGAAATGCGCCTCCATCGGATCGTTGAACACCCGCTTGTTGTCGTTGACCGATTTCTTGAAGTCGGAGACGACCTGCTTGTTTAACGGGGTGTCTAGGCTCTGGAAATAGTTCCAGGCGGCGAGATGACCGACCAGCGGTTTGGTGTCAATGCCGGCGAGTTCCTGTTCGCCGACGCTGAACGCGACCACCGGGATGTCGGTCGCCTTGACGCCCTGATTGCCGAGTTCTTTGTAAAACGGCACGTTGGCATCGCCGTTGATTGTCGAAACGACGGCGGTCTTTTTGCCGGCGGAGCCGAAGGCCTTGATCTTGGCGACCTCCGCTTGCCAGTCGGAATAACCGAACGGCGTATAGTTGATCATGATGTCGGCGGGTGCGGCACCTTTGGCCGCCAGATAGGCTTCGAGGATCTTGTTGGTGGTGCGTGGATAGACGTAGTCGGTGCCCTCCAGCACCCAGCGCTTCACATTGACCTGGTTCATCAGGTAGTCGACCGCCGGGACCGCCTGTTGGTTCACCGCAGCGCCAGTGTAGAAGACATTGCGGCTGCACTCCTGGCCTTCGTACTGCACCGGATACAACAGGATGCCGTTGAGTTCCTCGAACACCGGCAACACCGATTTGCGCGACACTGAAGTCCAGCAGCCGAACACCGCCGCCACTTTCTCGACTGACAACAGCTCGCGCGCTTTCTCGGCAAAAGTCGGCCAGTCGGAGTGAGGATCAACGACGACCGGCTGAAGCTGACGGCCCATCACTCCGCCCTTGGCGTTCTGTTGGGCGATCAGCATCAGCATGACGTCTTTGAGG
>JAFAHP010000001.1 GCA_019237175.1 Alphaproteobacteria bacterium | reverse complement strand
CGTAATAGGCCTCGCGGTCGGCAAAGGCGAGCTTCAAGGCCTCGGTCAGCTGATGCACGTAATCGGCGCTGTTGTGGCCGAGAGCCCGAACATCAGTACCTTCGATGAGCGCCAGGGTCTGCAGCAACACCGGGCCCTGGCACCAGGCGCCACAGGTGAAGACTTCGAGATCGCCAAACCGGCGGCGCTCGGGCGGGCCGACCGGCGAACGGTATTGGGCCAAATCCTCGGCCGACAGCAACCCGCCTTGTTCTTTGATGAAAGCAACGATCTTTCTGGCGATGTCGCCGCGGTAAAACGCGTCATGCGCGGCATCGAGCCCGGCCTCGCGGCCGCGGCTCGCGGCGGCACGCTCCTCGTCGGCCATGTATTGCAGCGAGCCTGCAAGATCGGTCTGGCGGAAGATGTCGCCGACCTCCGGCACCCGGCCGTGCGGCAGAAAAATTGCGGCCGATGACGGCCAAAGGCGGTGCGTTTCAGCGTGCCGCTCGAGGCTCGCAGCCATCAGCGGATACATCGGAAAGCCGTCGCGGGCGAGCCGGGTCGCGGCGGCCGCGACCTCGCTAAAGCTCATCGTGCCGTAGCGCTTGAGCGCGGTGATCCAGGCGTCCGGGGCGGCCGGCACAACGGTGCGCAGCACGCCTTTCGGAATCTTGCCGCCATGCTCGCGCATAAAGAATTCGGGGTCGAGCGCTTTCGGCCACGGGCCGAGACCGGCGATCGTGACGACATCGCGCGTTTCGGCGAGATAGATCATGATCGGCGCCACCCCGGCGACATCGACGAGGTCGCTCTGCAGCACGCCGAGTGCCAAGCCGGCGGCGCATCCGGCATCGACGGCGTTGCCGCCGGCTTCAAGGATCGCGAACCCGGCGGTAGCGGCGAGGTAATGGCCGGCGGCGATCGCGTGACGGGTCACCGCGATGGTCGGGCGGTGCACAAATCCGGCGGCTTGGGTCATGACGGTCCTCTTGAAAGCGACGGGTCGCGTGTTCTCCGCACAGTAGCGCTTGACCCAGCGTCGATAGAAGAGGCGTTGTGGACCGCGCTGGTACGAAGTCACCGCCGAGACCGGCGCGATCCGGAGCAGCGACCTCTTCGCTCGACAATGCGTCCGACACGGGCAAAAGTCATCGGTCCCGTTCAGTGTCCGCATCGTCCCCGTCAACATCGTGGACGTAAACGGCTACACACCCGTTACCGGTGCCGCAAATCCCCGCGCCGATCTCGGTTGTGTCGCCATCGGGACCTGCGATCGCCACGGGCGCCACCTGCGGCACGAAGATGCGGTTATGCCGGTAGTCGGCCGCGACCGAGTTCGACGCGCTCGATTGCGGGATGGTTTCGACCAGCAGATTTGTTTCTGCGTCGATAATGCCGAACACGGCGCGGCACTGAGCGCTCTTCGAGAAAACCGCGGCGGCGCGTCTGCGCCGCTGGGTTTTCCCGATGAATGAGGCGGAGCCCGCCGGGTCCTGAACGGTCGGCTGCATGCATCAGCATGAGTGGCCCCGCCTGGCCTGGCCGCTCTCGTCGTGGCGCGGTGAGAGCGGCGGGCGGGCACCGCCGCCTGCGGGGACCCGCCCGCAATCGGTGTTAATGCGCCTCCACAATCCTGGATACGTAGAACGGGATTGGTGTCGTGCTGTCGGGCAAGGTAAACGTGCTGGCGCGATTGGCGTTCAGAACGGCGCGGACGTCGTCGCGATTGCTTGTGCCAGAGACCACGAATTTACAGTACGCGTCACTGCTAGCGCGCGTTGTTGTGCCGAAATCCTCCGAGGCTTCCATACCCGACGGGGTTGGCATCGGGTCCGAGGCGGCCAGCACTTCGCCCTCGGGACCGATTACGGATATTGTAATCAATAGTGTCTCTCTGCTTACGTTTACGGCATTACAGTGAAAGACGCCGGAACCTATTATCCCGGTGTACAGAGTGACGCTGCGATCATCCGCTCGCGCTGCGTCGATCACTCCAGTAGCAAGGAATATGCCGGCGGTCGCCAGCATCATGCGGATATGCGTCATGGTTCTTCCCTCCTCGTGACAGGGCGTATCTTTTCGGGCGAGAGCCGGCTCAATTTCCCGGAGGCTGCCGTGCCGGCTGTCTCCTTCTGCCGATCGCGATCAACGGTGATCGGTCGGTCGAGTATGCTCGGGATCGCAGCCGAGAACTTTACGAAAACGCTGATTTTCCCTTAGAAACCCTTTGGGTTCTGCTGATTTGGCCGAGAACGCCCTGCCCGATCGGCTGGCAGAGGGTCACGGGTTTGCAATTCCGCTTTGGGGATAACTGATCGACCTCGATCGCCGCGGAGAATTGCGCCGCGGCACGGGCGGGTCGCGCTCGACGCGCATGACCTCGTCATGCGGGTGGGCGCCCTGGCAGCGCCACGCTCCGAAGCAAAGTTTGCAAGGACCTCACCGATCCTTCGAAGGGGCCCTGGACAGAGATCCACGACCTGCGTGATAATTTGTCGCGAGGAACCCTGCCCGAGGGTGCCGGGGAGGCGGGGCCGTGAAGTTCGTATTTGCCGAACATGTGCTTGACGTCGACCGCCGCGAGCTGCGGCGGGGCGGCAAGCCGGTCGCCCTCGAACCTCAGGTCTTCGACCTCCTGGTTTATCTCGTGCGAAACCGCGATCGGGTCGTCAGCAAAGACGACCTGCTGGAGGCGGTATGGGGCGGCCGGATTGTCTCGGAATCGGCCCTGACGAGCCGGATCACTGCCGTGCGCAAGGCTATCGGCGACAACGGCGCAGAGCAACGGCTGATCCGCACGGTGTCGCGCAAGGGGCTGCGCTTTATTGGCGCCGTGCGCGAAGAAGAGGAACTGCTCCGCAAACTCGCGGCGATCTTTGTGGCCGATGTCGAGGGATACAGCCGGCTGATGGGGCAGGACGAGGTCGGCACCTTGCGTCGCCTGACCGCCTGTCGCGCAGTTCTCGATGAGCGCATCGCGGCCTTTCGAGGACGAGTCTTCGGCAGTGCCGGCGACAGCGTGATCGCCGATTTCGCCAGTGCGGTCGATGCCGTCCAATGCGCTCTCGCAGTTCAGGAAGCGCTCGTCACAGAAGAGCGGATGCGTTTCCGCATCGGCGTCCATGTCGGCGACGTCATCGTGCAAGGCGACAATTTGTTTGGCGACGGGGTCAACATCGCGGCGCGTCTGGAGACGCTCGCCGAACCCGGCGGGATCTGCATCTCGGGCACTGTGCGTGACCAGATCGGCACCAAATTGCCTGTCACCCTCGCCGATCTCGGCGAGCAGCAGGTCAAAAATATAACCCAGCCGATCCGCGCCTATCGGGTTGGCAGCGCCGCTGCCGCGGCGTCGGTGGCTCCGGCGACAGCCCTTGTCCAACCGGTCGCTACTACGAGAGAGGCCAGTGACAGCGGCACTGCGACAGCTCCACGGCTTTCAATCGTCGTCCTGCCTTTCGCAAACCTGTCGAATGATCCGGAGCAAGATTACCTCGCCGACGGCATCACCGAGGATTTGACCACCGATCTCTCACGGATTTCGGGAAGCTTCGTGATTGCCCGCAACACTGCCTTCACATTCAAGGGCATGGCTGTCGACATAAAGCAGATCGCGAGTGCGCTCGGTGTCCGCTATGTGCTGGAAGGCAGCGTGCAGCGCGCCGGCGACGACATCCGGGTCAACGTGCAGCTGGTCGATGCCGAAGAAGGCGCCCACCTTTGGGCCGATCGTTTCGATACCGACCGCCGAAACCTGGTGGACGCACAACGCGAAATCACCGGCCGCGTCGCCCGCTCGCTCAGCCTCGAGCTTGTCAAAGATTTAGGCCGCCGTATCGAGCAAGAACGGGCTGTCGATCCCGATTCACGCGACCTCGTCATGCAGGGGTATGCGGCATGGTACCGGCCGCGCTCAGTACGAAACAACGAGGAAGCCGAACGGATCTTCAGGCGGGCACTGGCGATCGACCCGCGCTCGACCGACGCCAAGATTGGCATAGCTAAAATCCTAGTGAGTAATGTCACCCAAGCATGGAGTCGCTCCGCGGAAGGAGATACCGAGCGGGCGGAACGGCTACTCCTCGACGTACTCGAGTATGACACAGGCTCGGCGCTCGCGCATTCGACGATGGGGATGGTCCGGCGATTTCAGAACCGCTTGACCGAATCGCGGTTCGAGTTCGAGACGGCGATCGCGCTCGATCCCAATGATACTTATGCCCACATTCAGCTCGGCTGGGTGTTACTCTACCTCGGTGACCCTGCCGCGGCGGTGGTCCGGTGCGAAAAGGCCATCCGGCTGAGCCCACGCGACCCACAACTATGGGGGTATCATCTGCCATTGGGCTGGTGTCTGTTGCTGTCCAACAACGTCGATCCAGCGGTCGACCGACTGATCGGGTCTCGCGCCCTCAACCCGCGGCTCTGGCACATTCATTTTGCGCTCGCAGCGGCCCTTGGGCTCAGCGGCGCCGCCGAGGACGCGAAGACTGCCCTAGCCGAGATGCTGAAGCTGAAGCCGGAGGCTAACTCTTTGGCGCAATTCCGAGCCCTCCGCCCCTGGGGCAATCCGCAATACTGGGCCCTATTTGAACAGACTGCGGCGGTTGGGGTGCGGCGCGCCGGATTCCCCGATCAATGAGGCGAGCGGTTTGCATCAGTAAATTGAGGTTCGGGTATGTCCAATTCAAAAAACGGGCAGGACCTGACAAGGGCCGGTGGGGTCTATGCCGTCCCCACGGGCGACCCGGCGGATCATGACAACCACCTCCTTGCCATAATGGCGTTGTAAGCTACCCGAGACGTCGTCATCCGCACATGGTGCAAACTTGGTGCGCATTCCTGATCTCGACCTGATAAGACCGGTGAAACTGGGTTTCCGCGGGCGATGCGGAGCGCCGCGATCGGACGTGCCACGCGCTGCAATTCGGAGCCGGCGGGTCCCGAGCCGAGTTGGGCCTTTTTCAACCCAAAGGCGGGTTTTGCTGTAAATTCGCTGTATTTTGGGCGCGCAAGAATCATCGGGTCAACTGATGATTGATTTTTGTCGAGTGTGACGCGGCCCGGAAAGCCCTGCGCGCCGCAGCCCACGACTTCAAGCTGAGGCACGACCGAGCTTTCGAGATCACAAAACCGGCGATGGCGAGATAAATGGCCGGCGGTGATTGCGCGGCGGGTGACCCCGCTGGTCGGATGTCGGACAAATGGATGGCGGCCTCTTGTGGACCCGAGATTGCGTCTATCAAAGCTCGAATGGGAGGCGATAGAAGAGGCGTTGTCGCGAAGGCGCCGGGGATCGCGGATGAGGCTCGTGTTGCCTTGCAGGTGGAGCGGGTGCGGGTTGTGAGATGGCGGCGCTGGCGGCGCGAGCCCCGCGCCGAGCCGTTCGTGGCCGAGGGCAGCCTCGTCGCCTTAGCGGTACTGGCGCTCGTCGCCGGGGCCGGGTCGGGGCTGATCGTCGCAATGTTTCGCCTGGCGCTGGTCGACGCCGATCGCTGGCGCGAAATGCTGATCGCGCGGGCATATCACCAGCCGGTCATCGGCTTTGTGCTGGTCGTCGCCGGCTGC
>JAFAHP010000351.1 GCA_019237175.1 Alphaproteobacteria bacterium | reverse complement strand
CCGATTCCGATGTCTTGCGACTGCGCCGTTTTCTTCAGTCGGCGGATTACAGCCAGGCGTTTGAAGTTCTGCACCGGATCTATTCGAATGGACGATGGGCGAGCGCTCTGGCAGCGTTTTCGCCGGACGAAGACTACGTCGAGACCTTCGAATTGTTCCTTCTGATGAACGCGGGCTTGCGACAATCTGCGGTTACCACTTACGGCCGCGCCAGGCATTCGGATAACATCGTGCGCGAGGCAGCTGTTGCCCCATCGCTGCAAATAAAATTGCAGTGTTTTGCGTCCGCCGTTCAACTTCGCTAACTGTTTGAAATCGCCGAAGGCGGATCCGGTAGGCTAACTCGTCAGCCCTTCGGTAAATCGCCGCGTCGCGGCTTTGTGGTATCCGGTGTCTTGGAATCGGTAGGAGACGCTCAGCGGTGTTATGCCGGCGGCGAGATGCTCACGGATCGCCGCGAGCATCTCCAGTGCGTCGATTCGCTTCTGATCGACCTTTCCGTGCCCTAGCCAAACCATGAATTCATCAAGCGGCATTGACGGCAAACCGCGGCCGGCGGCGAGTGCTAAGATCCCGTCCCAGCTGCGTTCCTTATAGAACAATGTCTTGCCAAGTTCAGTGAGGCGGGCAACCAGTCGGCGGTCGAGTACGCCCTCCGCGACGGCTTTGTCGAGCGTTGCGCGGATGTTGACCATGGCCTCGGTCACGGCGGGATAGCCCAACTCCTCTGGGCCGTGCAATACGGCGACCTCGTCATCATCAGTGAGAATGCCGTCGCGATAGGCGGCAAAGATACGACCAACTCCGGTCATGCCAAAGGAATGTAACTCGGCGGCGCGCAGCGCGCCGATGCTGGCGCTGCCGTAAACATGGATCCCTTGCGCCATCGCCCATAAGATCTCTTTGTGCCAGACAGTCGGCGTCACCTCGAAATAGCCGTCGGTAACACCGATGATCGCCGGGCGCGTGAGTGCTGCCTGATAGACATCGCCCTGCCTCACCGGCGGATGCCATTCGAGCGCCGGATCTGAGGGCCGGATGGAAGGGGGCAGCGAAGGGCCGGCAAAGATGACGGCTCTCGGCGCCGTATTGCTGGTCATGCCTGGACGGCGGCTCGGCGCGCCCGCATCCCGGGGTGATAATGCGGGTGCTTGATGTCCCCGTCGAGACCTGGGATTACAACTCTAACGACGGGAATGGCGAAATCCGGACGGGTCAGATCGACGGCGACAGCGCGCGTGATCCCGGCTGACTGTAGACATGCCAATTCGTGGCGTAAATCTTCGCCCAAATCGTCGGCCGCAAAGGTCGGGGCATCGTGCAACAAATTAAGCAAGCTCTCCTGGCGCAGTGCGTCGAGCAGCGCGTCGACAATATCAGCGGCCGCCGGCTCCTCGTATTCCACCGGCAACAGATCGTCGCGGATCCCGGCGATGTAGGTCAGACGCGTCTGCGCCGCCTCGGTCAGTGCGCGGACCAGAGCGATGACTCGATCGGGGTGGCATCCGGCACCGTGGAAGTAGCGCAGCCGCCGAGGCTCGCGCACCGACAGGTCACGGATATCACAGACGAATGCTGCAATGCCGATATCCGTTGTGACATCCCAAAGCCGAACCGCAATACCGGCATCGTCATATTTGGCTAACAGCGCAAGGCAATCCGGGTCGTCGACCGAGGCAACTTCGAGAGAGCGCTGCGCTCGCGCGCGGATGCCAGACGCGCTCCAGATCGCGACGGCATCTCGCTCGATCAACTCGCAGATTGCGGCGCTGAGCGCCTCGACCAGGTGATTGCCGGACGCCAGCCCGTTTGAGCCAGAGAGAAAATAGCCGTCCAGGGGCTGGGTGTAGTCGGTGTGGACGATCTCGGCCGGCACCCAACAAGGTTCTTGCCGCAGTAGGTCAAAACCTTCCAGCCAAGAGATCGAAGCATCGACGTCGAAGGGGCGACCGGTCGTGCACAATGTCAGGGGGTCGACGACACGATCTGGGGCGAACTCACGATAGGCGGCGCGGCGGCCTTTCCCGACTTCTTCAGCGTGGAACCCTTCGATGGCCTCCATCAGTGCGGAGGTCATCGCCTGGGATAGGTCCAGTCCCTTGCCCTGGGAGACTGATACCGATCGGGAATTAGGCCGTACGGCGGCGACGACCGGGATGCCGATGCGATCGAGACCGGTAATGTTGCCGAGCCGCGTGATCCCCATTTGCAACGCAAGAGGGCGAAACCGGGCGAAAGTTTCCGAAGGCGCGACGATGCGGTGGGTGCCTTGCCGAAACGCCTTCGGTAAGGCCGTCTCGGCGGCGGCGCATGCGATGGGCAAGCCGGCGGACGTCACCCCCTCTTTTCGGAGGTGGTGTTCCGGTCACGCGGCGTCGGCCGCTTGGTGGATGGCGGGGTCACCGGTGGCGGGTCTTCCGCAGCCGGTGTGGCCTTGCCAGTTACGGACTTCTTGATATCCCATAAACTAAATCCCGCGCCTCCGCCGCTGGACATGATCAGGCGGGGGTCGCGATCGAGTTTGACGCCGGCCGGTCCGTGCTCTTCGAGCAGCCGCAAGAGGCGGTCGCGCTGCGGGCTCTCGCTGAGCCGCAACTCCGTCTCGCGGCCACCTTCCGAGAGGTAGATCTTTCCTCCATCGCTCCGGATCAGCGGGTCGCCGGTTGGCGACGGGTTGGCTTGCACGTCGGCAGGGGCGCCGGTCGTCGATAGCGCGCCCAATCCCAAGATCAGGGCGACGCGGCTTGGCAAACGCAACCATCGGTGTACGGAACGCAGCATGGCCATCGGATCCTCCCCAACGCAAACAATCTTAGTACCGACATGGCGCCTCTCGCAAATCGAAAAACTCTTACGGTACTATTCCGCTTATACGTGTGCTCGCGGCGCTGTCGACCGCGACCGCCAGCAGGATTAAGCTTTCGCCGCAACACGGGAGACGCGCATGAAGAACAGCACGCAGCGGATGCTGACCACCCATGTCGGAAGCCTGCCGCGGCCGGCCGATTTGCTGGCGATGATCCTGGCGAAGGAGCAAGGCCAGCCGCTCAATGCCGAACTATACGCGAACCGCGTTAAGAGCGCGGTCGGCGAGGTCGTCAAGAAGCAAGCCGAAGCCGGCATCGACATCGTCGCCGATGGTGAGATGGGACGGTTCGGCTTCATCCCTTACGTCAACGAGCGCTTGGCCGGCATCGAGCCGCGCAAGAGCACCAGCGGCAGGAGCGGCTGGAGCGGGTCGCGGGAGCATCTGGCGTTTCCCGAATATTACCAATGGGCCTCGCAGATGCCGGGAGCAGCCGGAAGGGCGCCGCCCACCCAGTGGGTTTGCACCGGCCCGATTGCCTATCGCGGGCGCGAAGTCCTGCAGCGCGACATCGACAATCTAAAGGCGGCACTCGCTGGGATTGCCTGCGAGGAAGCCTTCATGCCAGCGGTCTCCCCGACCAATCTCGCCAACTGGAACAGCAACGAGTACTACAAGACCGACGACGAATTTCGGGTCGCCCTCGCCGACGCATTGCACGACGAATACCAGGCAATCGTCGATGCCGGCTTGATCCTGCAGATCGACGATCCGCAGCTGGCGAGTCATTGGGCGATGCACCCGGAGATCGACCTCGCCCAATGCCGCAAATGGGCGAGCGCCAGCGTCGAGCTCTTGAACCATGCACTGCGCGGCATCCCGGCCGAGCGGATCCGCTACCATACCTGCTACAGCATCAATATGGGCCCGCGCGTCCACGACATTGAACTAAAGCACATCGTCGACATCATGCTGGGCGTACGGGCCGGCGCCTATTCGTTCGAAGCCGGTAACCCGCGCCACGAGCACGAATGGCGGGTCTGGGAGAATATCAAATTGCCGGAAGGCAAGCTGCTAATCCCCGGAGTCGTCACCCATGCTTCCAACCTCGTCGAGCACCCCGAGGCCATCGCCCAGCGGATCGACCGCTTTGCTGCTGTCGTCGGGCGCGAGAATGTGATCGCCGGTGCTGATTGCGGCTTTGCCAGCTTTTCCACCTCGTGCGAGGTTCATCCGAGCGTCGTCTGGACCAAATTGGCCGCGCTCGCTGAAGGGGCGCGTATCGCGACCGGAGAATTGTGGGGTAAGGCCTGACAGAGGGAAGCCACCATGTGTGCGATTACCGGCGTCAGATAGGCTCCTTATGAGATGCTCTCGCTGCCGCGCTGATAACCCGGCCGGCATGAAGTTCTGCGGGCAGTGCGGCGCGCCGCTGGTCTCCACCTGCCCGTCATGCGGCGCCGGCAACCCTCCCGAACACAAATTCTGTGGGCAGTGCGGTGGGCCGCTCGACACGCCCAGCCTGCGCGAGCCGACCGCACTGAGGCTCGATCCGGCGAAGCCCCAGACCGCCGGAACCGTCAGCACCCTGCCCGGCGAAATGAAGCAAGTCACGGTGCTGTTCTGCGACATCGTCAACTCTACGCCGCTCACCGAGCGCCTCGGAGCAGAGGGGATGCGCGATCTTGTCAGCGCGTTTCTCGAAGCGAGCCTCGTCGAGGTGCAGCGCTATGGGGGTACGGCGCCGCAATTTACCGGCGACGGGTTCATGGCGCTGTTCGGTGCACCGCTCAC
>JAFAHP010000336.1 GCA_019237175.1 Alphaproteobacteria bacterium | reverse complement strand
GTGGGTATAGCATTTATTAATCGAAACACATCTAGATCAGTGGCGGCCTATTTCAATCGGATCGAACGACTGACGGTGATGGAGTACTCGATTTTTATGCCCCACCGCTTCCTCTTGGTACCAAATGACCCTATTAACTTGCGGTTTGCGTGATTGCGAATGTTATTGCGAATGTTATTTGTTACTGCAGAGCTGGCGAGTGCGGCCAAAGGCTAGCACGGAATAGCGCTCGATGACAGCTTCCCAACGATTTATCTTTGTCGCGATCCCGAACGCCGACCCGTGGTCTGGAGCGGAGGAGTTGTGGGGTCGGACCGCGCTCGATCTCGTGTCGAAGGGCTTTGCGGTCTCGGCCAGCGTCACCGAATTCTCACCGCTTCACCCACGGGTGCTGGAGTTGCAGAGGCACGGCGTGGAGTTGTGGCTTCGCCCAGAATGGTATTCATGGCATCAGCACCCGTGGCGCCGGCTTTCGTCACGGGGCAAAGGCCCAATGATTCACGAAGTTGAGCGGCTGGTGGCGGCGCGCGCTCCAGCGCTTTGCATTTTCAACGAGGGAAATGCTTTGCCCCCAGTCGATCTGCTCGAATTCTGCGCCGAGAGGCGGCTACCGTTCGTCACCGTCTCGCATGCCAATAAGGAAGCCGTTTGGTATCCCGGCGATCGCGCCGCGCGCTATCGCAGTGCCCTCGCCGCGGCGCGCCGCTGCTTTTTTGTGTCGGAAGCAAATCTTCGGCTGTCCGAAAAGCAGATCGGGGGTGCAATTGGCAACGCAGAGATTGTCCGCAATCCGGTCAATATATCGTATGACGCAGCGCCCGATTGGCCACCTTTGGGCGAGCACGGCGAGTGGCGCTTTGCCTGTGTCGGCCGGCTTTACCCGTCGGCGAAAGGTCAAGACATTTTGTTAGAAGCTTTGACGGGGCCGTTATGGAGAGCTAGGCCCTGGCGGCTGAATATTTATGGTGATGGGCTGATGCGTCAGAGTCTCGAATGGCTTGCCGCCGATCTCGGGCTGGCGGACCGCGTCGTCTTCGCCGGATTTTCGACCAATGTCGAGGAGATTTGGGCCGCCAACCATGTGCTGCTGATGCCCTCCCGCTTCGAGGGACTGCCTTTGGCAGTGGTCGAGGCGATGCTGTGTGGCCGGCCGGTGGTAGCCACCGATGTGGCCGGCCACGCGGAAATCATCGAAGACGGGGTAACCGGGTTTCTAGCGGATGCGCCAACCGCCGCCAGCCTATCGGCGGCGCTGGAGCGGTTTTGGGAGCGGCGTAGCGAGGCCGAAGCAATCGGTAAGGCTGCCGCCTCCCGGATACGTCAGCTCATCCCCCCGGACCCGGTGCGGATATTTTCCGAGAAGCTCCGGAAGCTGGCCGGACCGCGCGTGAGTGGCGAACTCGCGGTGGCCCAGCGATAATCCCCCCAACAACTGTCTTCAGCTGCCCCCGATGATGGGAGCTACTGACGAACCGATCCCAGAGATGCTTGAACATACGAAAATGCTCCTCCCGGCGCGATACCGTCGCGGGGCGCGTAGCCTGTGGGAAGATTTGAGAGACTGGATCGGGGTCGCCGTTTTCGCACTCCAGTTAATCCTCTCGCGCAGGCCGCGGCCGAACTTTGTATTGTTCTTTGGCTTTGCACCCGGCGACGACCTTCTCTGCACCGCGGTCCTGCGGGAGCTTCGTCGGCGCGGTCGAAGCAGCCTGATGATGGTTTCCAACCATCTCGAGTTGTTCATCGGCAACGCTGATCCGGCTTACGTTCATCCGTTGTGGCGCCGCTATTCGATGTATGATTCGACCGTCTCGATCTGCCGGCGTTTCGCATGGATCTGCGGCTGCGAGTTTACAAGACTCGAATATGCGCCGCCGTCCGGCCTGGACCGGCGAAGACCGCCGTCGCGCCATGTTATCGCGGAAATGTGCGCTCGTTCAGGCGTTACCGGGCCGATATCGATCAGGCCGTACCTGTTTTTGACCGACGACGAGCGGCAGTGGGCCGATTGGGCGCACAGTAAAATTGTCATCCAGAGCAGCGGTCTAAGCGCGCGCCACCCGGCTCAGAACAAGCAATGGTTTTCGGAACGGTTCCAGGCCGTCGTAGACCTGTTGCAAGGTGAAGTGGAGTTCATTCAGCTTGGTTCGATCGAGGACCCGCCGCTCAACAACGCCAGGGATCTACGCGGCGCGACGACCATGCGGCAGTCGGCCGCGGTTTTGTATCAAGCACGGCTGCACGTAGGGCACGAGGGGTTCCTGATGCATCTGGCGAGAGCGGTCGAGTGCCCAAGCGTGGTAATTTTCGGAGGCCGAGTTGCGCCGCACCAGATTGGGTACACTTGCAACCTCAACCTTTATTCCGCACTGCCCTGCGCGCCCTGCTGGCGGACCAATACCTGCGACTTCGGTCGCCAATGCATGAAGGATATTTCGGCCGTGGACGTGGTGACCGCAATCCGGCAGATGCTGGAGCGGCCACGCAACCCGCTCGCCGTCGATGTCGCGGAAATCGCGGCCGCCGGTTCCGCCGGCAGCTCCTCTCGGACGGCGGTTACTCCCGGCTTTAAGGACTGACACAAACCTAACCTGCTTTTTGCGCTCGCGCGCCACTGCCGGTTCAGCCAAAGAAAAAGCAGATCTTTGACACAACCGCTACGGGGGTTGGTCGGGGAGCGGCGCTATTGGACCCGCCGCAGTCCCAAGTCGGCAAGGCAGCCGGCCATCGGACCGCTGTCGTTTGTCGCCTTGAACTTGTCTTGACACGCCGCAACCAGCGCGGCGAATTCCGCGTTGGTCGGCGGCTTGCCTGTGGGCGTCTGCC
>JAFAHP010000307.1 GCA_019237175.1 Alphaproteobacteria bacterium | reverse complement strand
CTCGATCCGCGCCTTGCAGCTGATGCGCGCCTATCGCGTGCGTGGGCACCTGGAGGCCGATCTCGATCCGCTTGGTCTTGAAGAGCGCGGACCCTACCCCGAGCTCGATTATCGGAGCTACGGCTTTACCGGGGAGGATCTCGACCGCGATATCTTCATCAACAACATCTTTGACCGCGAGCGGTCCAGTTTGCGGGACATCATTGCGATCCTAAGGCAAACCTATTGCGGCCGGATCGGCGTCGAATACATGCACATCCAGATGCCGGTCGAGCGCTTGTGGATTCAAGAAAAATTCGAAAAACCCGAATGGCGGCGCCATTTCTCTTCAGGCGAAAAGAAAGCGATCCTCGACACCCTGACGACGGCCGAAACCTTCGAGCGGTTTCTCGACCGCCGCTACACCGGCACCAAACGCTTTGGCATCGAAGGTGCGGAATCGTTGATGCCGGCGCTGGAAGCGATCCTGCGCTGCGGTGCTGCACTCGGCATCGAGGAGTTTGTGATCGGCATGCCGCATCGCGGGCGGCTGAACGTGCTCGCCAACTTTGTCGGCAAACCCTTTGCCGCGATCTTTTCCGAATTCCAGGGCAATTCAACCAATCCCGACCACGTCCATGGCTCGGGCGACGTCAAATACCATCTCGGCACCTCGGGCGATCGCGAGGTCGATGGCAAGATTGTGCATCTTTCGCTCGCCGCGAACCCGTCCCACCTCGAAGCGGTCAATCCGGTCGTACTCGGCAAAGTGCGTGCCAAACAGCAGCAGCGCGGCGACAGCGCGCGGCGACGAGTCGCCGGCATCCTGATGCATGGTGACGCCGCTTTTGCCGGGCAAGGCCTTGTCGCCGAAGCTTTGGAGCTGTCGGAGCTGACCGGGTTTTGCACCGGGGGGACGATCCACGTCGTCGTCAACAATCAGATCGGTTTTACGACGGCTCCATCGGCAGCGCGGTCCAGCCCCTACCCCTCCGATATCGCCAAGGCGGTGCAGGCCCCGATCTTTCACGTCAATGGCGATGATCCCGAGGCCGTGGTCGAAGTCGCCAACGCCGCCATCGAATACCGGTGCAAATTCGCCAAAGACGTCGTCGTCGACCTCTTCTGCTACCGCCGCCACGGCCACAACGAGAGCGACGAGCCCGCATTCACACAACCGGTGATGTACCGCACGATCGCGCGCCATCCGACGACACGCCAGCTTTATGCCAAGCGGCTGGTGGAGGAGGGGGTCATCGCCGAAGGTGAGGCGGAAACGATGGCGAACCGGTTCGTGCGCCGGCTCGAGGGCGAATTCGAGGCGGCGAAAAGCTATCGCCCGAACAAGGCCGATTGGCTTGAGGGTGCCTGGACCGGACTTTCCGAAGCCCCCGACGACGATCGTCGCGGCGACACTGCGGTCGCAACCGGCTTATTGCGCGAATTGGGCCGCGGGCTGGTGACGGCGCCCGCCGGCTTTCGCCTCAACCCCAAGATCAGCCGCCAGCTCGATGCCAAGCGCCAGGCGATCGAAGCGGGTGAGGGCATTGATTGGGCAACCGCGGAGGCGCTCGCAATCGCCTCGCTGTGCGCCGAAGGGACGCATGTCAGGATGTCGGGCCAAGACAGCGGCCGCGGCACCTTTTCACACCGGCACGCGATCCTGGTCGATCAGCAGAACGAGAAACCGTATGTCCCGATCAACCACGTGCGGGCCGGGCAGGCGCCGTTCGAGATCATCGACAGCCCGCTCTCGGAATCAGGAGTAGTCGGGTTCGAATACGGCTACAGCCTCGCCGACCCGTCCACACTCGTCATATGGGAGGCGCAGTTTGGCGATTTCGCCAATGGCGCCCAGGTCATCATCGACCAGTTCTTGAGCGCCGGGGAGGCCAAATGGCTGCGGATGAGCGGTCTCGTTTTATTGCTGCCGCACGGCTATGAGGGGCAAGGCCCGGAGCATTCCTCAGCCCGGATCGAACGCTACTTGCAGCTCTGCGGCGAAGACAACATCCAGGTATGCACTCTGACGAGCGGGGCCAATTATTTTCACGCGCTGCGTCGGCAGGTGCGCCGCAATTTCCGAAAGCCGCTCGTGGTCTTCACGCCGAAATCCTTGTTGCGCGCCAAGGAAGTATTCTCACGCCTCCTCGAAATGGGGCCGGGCAGTTCGTTTCATCGCGTCATCGACGAGGTGGAGCCGATCGCGCCCGATGATCAGGTGCGTCGGGTGGTGTTGTGTTCGGGCAAGGTGTATTTCGATCTGGCCAGAGCGCGGGCGGCTAGCGGCGGCGCCCGCGTCGCGCTGGTGCGGGTGGAGCAGCTCTATCCCTTCCCGTTCCGCTCGCTATCGCGAGTGCTGGCGCGGTGGCGCAATGCCGAAATCGTATGGTGTCAAGAAGAGCCGCAGAATATGGGGGCGTGGAGTTTTATCGACCGGCGCGTCGAGAAGGTGCTCGCAGGGCTCGATGTTGCCGCGAAGCGCCCGCGCTTTGTCGGCCGCGGCGAGGCGGCCGCACCTGCGACCGGTCTCTTCAAACGCCATGTCGAGGAACAAGCGCAGCTCGTTACTGCGGCCCTCGCTGCCTGAGCGAGGAGGGCGCGCGGCGCGGGTCAAAGAAGTCGGAGCGACATTGTTGCCCGCCCCTGACGCGTGCGTTATCTGTGATGGATGAGCGCGACGGCCTATACAGATCCCGCGCTTGAGGTCCGGCCCGCCTCGTCGTTTGTGGCGTTCCTGGCGGCATTCGCCGACCTTGCGCGGTCGCATGGCGCGAATGTGGCTGAGGTCGAAGCCGCGCTTGCCTCGGGCGAGGCGGATATCAAGCGCGGCATTGAGGCGACTGCTCGCCTCGTGACGAACAGTCGAATTGCAGCGGAGCGCGGAGAACCGGTCGCTTGGGATTATTTGATTGACCGGCTCGAGTTTTACGAGGCGGAGGCGGCTCGTGAGCTATCCCAAATTCGCAGACTCGTAGACCGTCTCTTGACCTTTCTTGGAGGTGCACCTCCAGCCGAAAGGCGTCGTGCGCGCGCGCTGGCGAGACTTCAGGAGGACGCCGTTGTGCGGTTTGTTGAGGGTTTGCGGGATGCCCGATGGCAGGCGATGGCGGCGCG
The DNA here is from genome assembly GCA_019237175.1 of Alphaproteobacteria bacterium. GTDB lineage: Bacteria > Pseudomonadota > Alphaproteobacteria > ATCC43930 > CGMCC-115725 > AP-15. Next base: position 1,032 of record JAFAHP010000307.1, on the reverse strand, counting down.
CGCGCACTTCGACCCCGCCGCACACGGTGGGCCAGTTGTCAACGACATCGCGGAGTTGCGCCGATACCTGGCAAGCTTTTGAATGCGGATTCGCGTAACCGAACGCTACCGACGGTCGGTTGACCGGATGCCCCATCGGATTCGAAAAGCCGCGGCCCAGGCACTTGTGAAACTAGTAGAAAACCCTCGAAGTCGCGGATTGAACTTGGAGCGGCTCTCGGGATGGGAAGACACGTATAGTATACGGGTAAATCGGCAATACCGGATCCTGCTGGTGCGCGAGGTGGACGCAGCGGGCGAACTTTTTGCCGTTGTCGATATCGGCACCCACCAAATCTACCGCCGCTAAGAAAAGGCTTACGATTCGATGGCGATCGAAATAAAGGTGCCGAGCCTTGGCGAATCGGTCACCGATGCGACGGTCGCCAAGTGGCTAAAGCGTCCCGGCGAGACCGTGGCGCTCGACGAACCGGTTGTCGAACTCGAAACCGACAAGGTCGATGTCGAAGTCCCGGCGCCAGCCGCCGGGACGCTCACGGAAATCCTCGCCGCGGAAGGGACGAGCTTGCCAATCGGTGCGGTGCTCGGCCGCATCGGCGAGACCGCTGCTGAGCCCCCAGTTCCGGCCCCTCACCTCAGCCCTATCGCCGCACGCGGGGATAGCGAGGCGCCTACAGCACCCCCCACCCAAACCCTCCCCCGCACGCGGGGGAGGGTTCGCGAGGGGGCGAGCGCCTCGGACGGAGGCCAGGCGCAGCGTCTAGACGGCACTCCTTCGGCGCTCGAGCGCTCCGGACCGGCGGTGCGCAAAATGGTGGCGGAGAGCGGGCTCGACGCCACGACGCTCGTGCCGAGCGGGCCTGATGGCCGCATCACCAAAGCGGATGTGCACGCGGCGCTCGCGCAGCCGGCCGGCGCAACTGCCGCATCGCCCTCGCCCCATGTGGTAGCGCCTACACCCGCCGCACGACCGCGGCCCTCGCTGCCCCCGAAGCCGGCGGGCGAACGTGAAGTGCGGATGCGGATGACGCG
>JAFAHP010000279.1 GCA_019237175.1 Alphaproteobacteria bacterium | reverse complement strand
CGTCGGGCAATTCGGTGTAGGGCATCAGGTGAAACCACATCAGCTTCATCGGTCATCCTCCGCCGCGGTGCGCGTTGCCGCGCCGTCACTCTACCGGTCTTGCAGATAGACCGCGAGCAGTCCCCGCGTCAAGCCACGAACCAAACGGTCGTTTGTTTTGGGCAGTAAAGAACAGGCGGTGCTCTTAAAGCGACGACCGGGATCTCCCATCGTCTAGAACGGCGGCGGTGAGGACAGCCGCCATCGGCAGAAATGGGCGGACGGGCGATCGCGGCCTTGACCCGTCCAAACGGCGCCAGGGCGTTACTCCCGGCGGCTGTCCGCCGGCAGCGGGGGCGCGGGGCCGATCATCCCGCGGGCTTGCGGCGCTGGCTCCCCGCCGCCGCGCTCACCGGCCGCGGCCAACCTTTCGCAAACTATAACGCCGCGGTCACAGGCTCTCGACAAACCGGTCGATGATCGTGTAGAACATACCACGAACATGTCATGAGCCGAGCGTCAAGACAGGCACAGCGCAAAGCCGAGCACTCATTTCCGGTGCGTATAAAGATCGCGGTGCCGCCCGAGGGGCTCGGCCGCCAACTGGTCCTGATGTATGCTTGGCTCGATGAAAGCTGCGGCGTTGGCGGTTGGGCCTCAGCGTTGGCGGGAACGACCGGCGTCGCCAACGATGCAATAGCCTTTTATTTCGAGAACGCCGATTTTGCGCGTGCCTTTGTTGCTCGGTTTTGCTGCGGTTATCGGCTCGGGACCAATACCGGTTCGTTGACGACACGAAGGGATGTGCGCCAGGGTGCTGCCGGCTGCAAAACGCCCTGACCCGGATTCCGGAGCCCTTCGTTTGAGCATTCCCGCCTGGCTCGGCTTGGCGATGACGACGTTTGGCGCAGCATTGCTTCAAGCGGCCGGCGGTTTCGGATTTGCTGTGGTCGCGACGCCACTTTACCTGATGATGGTCGAACCGGCGATCGCGGTTCATCTCGTCATCATCATCGCCGCCATACTGTCCGTCGGCGTGCTGCCGCGGTTGCGGCACGCTGTTGCGCCCGGTCTGCTGTTCCGACTCTCACTGGGCAGCGTGGTTGGCCTGCCGCTCGGACTGTTCGCGTTCCGCTATAGCGACCCGGCCGTTGTCCGCGCCATTGCCGGTGCAATCGTGCTCGGTTTTGCCTTGTTGCTGATGGTGCTGCACGGCCGACGCCCCCGCCCTAACCCTCTCCCGCATGCGGGGGAGGGAAGGGTGGGGGTGCTGAGAGCGAGCCGAAATCGGGATGTCGCCGCCGGCGTTGTCTCGGGCGCCGCGACAGCGTTGGTTGGGATGGCGGGGCCGCCGGTGCTGATCTATTTGCTGCTGGCGGGCGCGGCATCGCAGGTGATCCGAGCGACGTTGCTGGCGTTCTTCGGCTGCGTTTATGCCGCGACCTTGGCGGCGCATGCCGTGACGATCGGCATCCCGGCCCGAACTTGGTTGAGTGCCGGCGCCCTGCTTCCCTTTGCCATTGTTGGCGGCTTCGCTGGTCGGCGCTTGGGCGACCGCCTCGGCAACGATACATTCACCCGGCTGGCGATCGCGCTGCTCACAGTCGCAGGGTTGTTCACGCTCCTCCAATAGAGCAAAGTCGAGAAAGCCAAGCCTGCCGCCATTCAACGCCATCCTTTTCCTGGCGCGGCGTTATGCAATGGTGACGGCGGCGAAAACGTAGAGTATCTTGCCTGCGATCGCTGTACGCCGCGGATGGCGCTGCCGATCCGTAAGTATGGCGCCGCCCGACATAGAGTATCTTTGCCGATGACGTTCTTAATACCCAGGTGAGATTATGATCGGACCACCGGGACTGCCAAAATACGGACGCCGAGTCTTTTCGTTTGCGGCAGCAGAGCCAAAACGGCCGCGGCAAAGTCGACATGTCTGGAAATTGGCGGCCGGGCTTTATTTGGCCGGAGTGCTGGCGCATTTCAGCCACCATCTCGCGTTCAACTTCGCCCAGGGCGATCCGTCATTCGGTCGAGCGCTGATCTCGGCACCGGTGAGCCTTGTCTGGCCGGCGGACCTGATCGGGACGCTGATCTCATTGGCCTGACCCGGAGCCGACAGCGACGCTCGGCCCCTCGCCGGAGCAGTGCCGCCCGGATAATCGCTCCTCGCCGAGAGCGCGCGACCGGGACCCGCAATGGGGCGACACGGCCGAACCTTCGCTAGTCCAGCGGCTTGGCTTCGACGTATCGCTTCAATCGGCCAAGCTGTTCGTCCAGCACCTTGTCGACTTTTGGCGCCCACTGAACCATGCCACCTCGGAGGTACCCGCCGACGACATAGATTTGCGTCACCGTGGTCCCGCCCTCGGTCGACTTCAGGGTCCAGCTGAGCGCGCCGTCTACGCCTTCCATTTGCAGAGGGCCAAGCGCACCGCGCAGGCGCAAACCATGCCCCGGCGCGGCGTACACGACCGACATATGCTGAACCGAGCCGCCATCGTTCAGCCGCTCGCAAAAACAACCGCCGGCTCTGAGATCGATGCTCAGATTGGAAGCATCCTGCGAGTAGGTGTGGGCCGAGCTCCACCATCGGCCAATTTCACCGAGGGCGGCATAAACGCGCTCCGGGGGTGCTTGGATCGTGGTTGTGTCGACAACCTCGAACCCGTTCGACGTGACAGATTTCACTTCGGCCGGGGCTGATCCCGAGAAAACCGCCAGCAGCAGGAAGCCCGTCAGAGCGCTTGCCCCCGACACGCCGTCGACCGCCCCGATACGCACCGCTTTGTCTTTCGGGCTCACAGGAACGGGAGTTTCGGCGTCTGCTGCCACGCGGGACGGGCGCGCGATCGCGCCAAATAGTCGCTGACTTGCGGAAAATCCGCAAAGCTAAAGCCGGCCTTTTCGACAACGTGGAGGATCGGGCAATAGGCGCAATCGACGAGGCTGAACTCGGCGCCCAGCATCCAGCGGTTTCGCGCGACATGTGCCTCGACGATCGGAAGCACGGCCTTTATAGCCTGTTCGCCTTCGGC
>JAFAHP010000053.1 GCA_019237175.1 Alphaproteobacteria bacterium | reverse complement strand
AAACGGCGGTGGAGACTCGCGGATCGCGCGCCTGGCGAATCCGACGAAACGATTGATTCGGGGGGACTGGCCATGGGGACGTGTTTGCGGCAGCTGTGTGTGCTCGCGGCGATTATGCTGTCAGTCATCGCGGCGGTGCGGGCGGATGAGGCCAGGACGACTGATCAACGGCCGGCGGGGACGATCTTCGACATCACCCATTTCGACGTGATTCCGCTCAATATTGGAGGCGTCGATTTCGAACAGGTCGCGTATCCCGCTCTGTTTAAATATCGCGACGCAAGCCAGTCGGACCTGGGCTTCAAAAGCTTCAGAATTCTTAATTGGCTCGAAGCTACGAACCATTCCTTCATCGTCGATGTGTGGAGCAGCCAGGAGGCCTTTGAAGAGCATCTGGCGCAATCGCACAGCGTCGCTTTCCGGTTTGCCGTGCAGAACCAGCCGCCCGACGGTATCTGCTGCATCGGCAGCCCGATCGACGATCGCCAGTACAGCATGGTCGCGTCATTCGGCACGCCGTGGGTGGGTAACGGGCTGCCGTCGAAGGTCGGTTCTGGCGGCGCGCTTTTTGTCATCACCTATGTCGACTTTTTGCAGGAATTGCTGGAGGAGGGAGACCCAGATCGGGGTCCGGACAGTCTGGTCAAATACGGCGCCGACAGCATCAAGGCAAATCCCGGGTATCTTTTGAACTTTACCGTATTGCGCCAGCTCGACCGCCCCAACCGTTTGATCATTCTCGAAGTCTGGGATACGCAATCGGATTACTCGGCTTGGCAGGCCGCCTCTGTTACGCAAGAGTTTACCGCCGAGGTAACCCCACTGCTCGGCTCGCCACTCGATAACCGGCTCAACAGTTTATGTGGAGAGACTTACGTGGACAGCACGCAGCCAACCCCGCCCCCCAACGGCTGCGTGCCCCCCTGATCGGTCTCTGAAACGGTGCGCCGGCCAAGAGGAGGCGGTTAGCTGCGAGCTCCCTCCTCGCTTCGCATCGAAAGACGCTCGATTCGTGCTTGCATTTCGGAACCGGGCCAGTCTTCCAGCAGCCAGGCTGGCAGCGGCTCGCCCTTGCCGCTGACCGGCAGCGCCTCGTCTTCGTCCGCACGGCCGCCGGCAAACAGCTCGAGCGCATGCGGCATCTCGTAATAGATTTCGAGCGTGTTGCCGTCGGGATCGGCAAAATAAAAGCTGCGTTGGTTGACGTGGTTGGTGGCGCGCAAGACGCTCACGCCATTATCGACGAGATGCGCGTAGGCGTCGCGCAAGGCCTGATAACTGCCGACCTGAAACGCAATATGGGCAAGCCCGATCTGATCGCGCCGCGGACGCTGTGCCGCGCTTGGCGCCGGATGCTGGCCGATGTCAAGCGTGTGGAAGTTCTCCCCCAGGGTCATGAACACGCCGCCATGATCCGGGTCTTCTTCGGCGATTACAAAACCAAGTATATCGCGGTAGAACCGCTTCGATATCTCTTGATCGGCGACCCGCAAATTGACATGGCCGATGCCCTTTAACTTGATCACTATGCCCTCCCGATTGCATCAACAGAGTGTCCCGGAAGTTAGGCCGATTGCCCACTGGCCGCAAGCATCCGCGGCATCGCCGAACAGGCCAGGGCTTGACGTCGCTGGGGTACGGGTCAAACTCGTTGTCGGCGCTCACCTATTCGAGCTGGATGACGAATTGCTGAGCGGCAATTTCGATGATTAGGCGATTTCAGCCGTGGATACCGACCGGCCCCCGGGTTACGCCAGCGAAGGCCCGTCGGTGCTTGGCCCGGGGGGTATCCTCGGGCCGGCCAAAGGCCGGACCCGGGGGCCGGTAGGGCCGGGTGGGTGGATAGATCGCACGAACTTCAAGATCGGGAGATTAGGATTTGACGAGCGCGCGCGGCGTGGGCGGGAAGGGCCAGGGATGGCGATATGGAACACACACTGACGCCGGAACAGCGGGCGGCGCTGGCGCTCTTACGCTGGTATGTCGAAATGGGGGCCGACGAAGCGATCGGCGACGAGCCCATCGACCGCCTCCGCCAGCCGACCACCGCGACGGCAAAACCCGCGGCGACGAAACCGGCAGCCCGTCCCGCCCCCGCTCCTGCACCCCCAGCGCTCGCATCCGATGGAGCCAATCGAGTTCCGGCAGTGCGCGCGGTTGCGGCCGCGCCGCCGGCAGCGTTTGCCCAGTCGGCCGCCCAAGCGGCGCAATCGGCCCGAGCCCTGGCGGCGCGCGCCGACAGTCTGGCAGCGCTCGAAGCCGCGATCGCCGGTTTCGAGGGATGCGCCCTCAAGCGCACCGCGACCAATACCGTCATCGCCGACGGCAACTCCGCGGCGCCGCTGATGATCATCGGTGAGGCGCCAGGGGCTGACGAAGACCGCATCGGGCGCCCGTTCGTCGGCCGCGCTGGGCAACTGCTTGACCGCATGTTGGCGGCAATCGGTCTCGACCGGTCGAGTGTCTTGATCACCAACGTCATCTATTGGCGCCCGCCCGGCAACCGCACCCCGACGGCGGAAGAGATCGCCGCTTGTCTGCCGTTCGTCTTGCGCCATGTGGCACTCGTACGGCCAAAAGTGCTGGCGCTGGCCGGCGGGACGGCGGCGCGTGCGCTGTTGCCGCCGGGGCCCGGCATCACCCGGCTGCGGGGGCAGTGGTTCGAGCTCGCGATCCCCGGTCTCGACGCACCGGTGCCGACATTGCCGATGTTCCACCCGTCATTTCTGCTGCGCGCACCCGAGCAAAAGCGCGCCGCGTGGCGTGACCTCTTGGCCTTGCGCGCGCGTCTCGACGA
>JAFAHP010000612.1 GCA_019237175.1 Alphaproteobacteria bacterium | reverse complement strand
GTGTCCGCCGGTGACGATGTGCAGGGTCTTCAACTCGTTCGACACCTGGCCGATCGCGATCGCCATCGCCGAATTGACGTTGCCGAGCAGAAAATCGACCTTGTCGCGTTCGATCAGTTTGCGCGCCTTCTGGACTGCGGTGCCGGTATCGGCGCTGGTCGAATCCTCCACCAGCAGCTCGGCTTTGCGGCCGAGAATGCCACCCTTGGCGTTGATCTGCTCGATCGCCAGTTCGCAGCCGATCTGCTCGTTCTTGCCGAGCTCGGCGTAAGTGCCGGTCAGCGGATCGTTGAGCCCCAGCCTGATCTCGTCAGCCGCCCGAGCCGACATAACGAACGGTGCGGCGAACTGCGTGACGCCGGCTGCCGCAGCACCCCTGAGCAGCATTCGGCGGTCGAGCCTGATCACATCTTCCTCCCTCTTGTGGTGCTGTCCTGATTCGCGTCGAAATTGTAGCCTCTTTGAGCCACAGGGCGCGGGAGAAAGGAAGGAAAAAGTTCCCCTGATCGCCAGTTCGATTCTATTTGGCGAATTCCGCTGCAATTCCGCTGTTCGGCTGTTTTTTTCCCCTGATAGGCCGCCAAAATTCCGCTGTTCGGCGATGTAGCGGAATTTCTCATTTACTCCAATCGAATCAATTACTTGGAAGGCAGAATCTGGCGTGCGAACGGCCTGAAACAGGCGTTTTTTGCTGTTTTTCCCCGTCGAACAGGGGAATCAAAGCGCAAGAGCGCGAAAGTTGCCGAGTCCGCTAGACCGGCGCCAGAGGCTGGTGCGGCTGCGCCGGCAACTCGATACGGATCGCGTCGCCGGGACTGACCTGGCCACCCGCGATGACCACAGCCATGATGCCGGCCTTGCGAATCAGCCCGCCATGCTCGTCCCGTTCCAAAGTCGCCCCCATCAATCCCGGCCGAACGCGGTCGAGCTGGGCGCAGGGATTGCGCAGGCCGGTCACTTCGACGACCGCCGCCTCTCCGAGATGAAGGCGCGTGCCGGTGGGCAGGCCGAGCAGATCGACACCTTGCGTGGTGATGTTCTCACCCATCTGACCGGCCGAGACGGCAATGCCCTTCCGCGACAGCTCGTCATGCAGCTCGGCGTGGATCAGATGCACCTGGCGCAGATTGGGAGCATCGGCAAACCGCGCCAGTCGCGAGCGATGCTTGACCGTGGCGCCCGCATGCGCGTCGCCTTCGACCCCACGCCCCGTCACCAGCCGGATGCAGTCCGCGTTGAGCTTCCTCAAAGTGTGTGTGGCGCTGCGGCTGACCGCCGTCACCGAACCGGCCATGATCGCTTCTCGATCAGCTCCGTGTCTCGGCCTCGAGCAGCTGGAGGGCCACCCGTACCGCCGCCTGCCGCACCGCCGTCCGATCTCCGGCGAAGACATGGCGCTCGGTCCGGTAGGAACGGTCGCGCCGCGCCACGCCGAAAATCACCAGTCCGACGGGTTTGGCAGCGCTGCCGCCGCCCGGCCCGACGACGCCGGTGACAGATATCGCCAGATCGACGGGCGCGCGCGCCACTGCACCTTGCGCCATCGCGGCCGCAGTCTCGGCGCTGACGGCGCCATTCGCGGCGATGGTTTCGTGCGGGACCCCAAGCAATTGCGATTTCGCCTCATTCGAGTAGGTAACGAAGCCTCGCTCGACAACGTCAGAGGAACCGGCGATCGCGGTCAGCGCCCCCGCGACCAATCCTCCGGTACAGGATTCGGCAGTGGCGAGATGCCAACCGCGAGCGCGACAGGCATCGAGGACCGATTGCGCGAGGGTGAGCGTTTCAGCTTCGAACACCAAATGCTCCACTCGCCAGCAACCCCGACAACACGAGAATAGCGAAGACGGCCGCCAAGAGATCGTCGAGCACAATGCCGAGACCGCCTGTCACGTGACGGTCCGCCCAACCCACTGGCCAGGGTTTCCAGCTGTCGAAGGCGCGGAACAGCACAAACGCGAGCGCGTAGACGAGAGGCTCGCGGGGCGAGGCCAACAACACCGCCCATTGCCCGGCGACCTCGTCGATCACAACGGCGCCGGG
>JAFAHP010000594.1 GCA_019237175.1 Alphaproteobacteria bacterium | reverse complement strand
CATGTGGTGATCGCGGGTCAGGCGGCGCGCCGCTTTACCGGCGGCGTCTCCGAGTTCGATGTCGAGGCGAACACCTTTCGCCGTCTCGTTCTCGAACTCGACCGCCGTTATCCCGGCCTCGGCCGCCAAGTCGAAGAGGCGATGGCGGTCTCGATCGACGGCGAGATCTTTCAGGACGCCTATCTGGCTCCGCTCGCGCCCGACAGCGAAATCTATCTGATCCCCAAAATCGGCGGCGGCTAACCCTTGCGCCAGCTCCGCCGCACGGCGGAAGCCAGGTAGTTATCCGACAGGCGGCCCGGTTCAGCAACCCGTGGTTTGTGGTCGACAGGCCGGACTCGGCCCCAAAGCGGCGCCCGGCATTCAGCTGCGACGTGGCGCTTTATTGGCTTTGCGCCGCGCTATCAGCTGTGAGCGATAGCCGACCTTGGTCGGGGCCGCGGTGGGTTGTGGCAAGCGTCGTCTTCGCGGCTTTGTAGATCACGCTCGCCGCCTCAGCTCTTAAAAAAGAGCGGCCCTTTCGGAGCCGGTAAAGTGCGGGGCTGAACCACCGCTCCGACCATCTGCCGGGGCAACACCACACCCCACAATCCCGCGCGGCAATTTCGTCGTGCCGGTCTCATAGAGCGGGATTGGATCGCTTAGCTATCTTCGACTGTTTGCGTGCCGAACAAAATGGCCGGAGCGGCCGTGATGGTCGATGCAGATTGGGGTCGTCTACGTTACGCCAAGGTTTGGCGCCAACGCCTGAACGGCGAAATCTTCAAGCGGTTACTGCGCGCCACCAACGCGCTGCGCTGGGTGGCGGCGGTTACGACGTTGGTGTTATTGGGTTGGGGCGTTGCCGCCGAAATGCGCACGTCCTTCCTCCAATCGGTGATCTTCTCGCGGATCACCAGACATATGGCTTTTTCGCTGGCGTCCGGGCCGAGCGACACAGTCATTTTCCCGCAATACGGCCCCTATGACGAGCGTCTCGGGTATGCCGAGCTGCCGCGGTTTATTGATTCGCTCGAGTATCATCATTTCGCGATTACCTCGCAGGCGCGATGGTCACCGGCGCTCGAAGATTTCGTGAAGGATGGCGGTTACGCGATCTATCGAGAAAAAGAACGCGCTGGGCTCGCACTCTTCGACCGTGACGGCACCCCGGTTTACCGCGCGAGCTATCCCGAGCGGACGTATGAGGATTTTGCTGCGATCCCGCCGCTGGTCGTCGACAGCCTCTCCTTTGTCGAAGATAAGGATCTATTCTCGCCGGGCGAGGCTGATCGCAATCCGGCGGTCGATTGGCCGCGGTTTGGTCTTGCCGTCGCCGGTCGGATCAGCGGCTTTGTCGACCCGCGGCTTCGCGCCGGAGGCGCCAGCACACTTGCCACCCAGATCGAGAAGTTCCGTCACTCGCCCGGCGGACGCACGCCTGGCGTCGCAGAAAAGATGCGGCAGATGGTTACGGCGTCGGCCCATGCCTATCTCGACGGTCCAAACACGATCGCCGCGCGGCGTCAAATCGCGACGGCATACCTCAACTCGGAGCCATTGGGTTCGCGCCCCGGTTATGGCGAAGTTATCGGCGTGCCCGAGGCCTTGTGGCGCTGGTTTGGCACCGATCTCGCGGAGGCCGATCGAGTGTTGACGGAACCGGCCGCGACCCCCGCCGAACTCGGGCGCAAGGCTGAAGTCTACCGCCAAGTGCTGAGCCTGCTGCTGGCGGGCCGGCGCCCCGGCTATTACCTGATCGCCGACCATGACGCGCTCGCCCGCTTGACCGACCGTTACCTGCACTTGCTCGCCGATGCGGGGATCATAGACCGGGCGCTGCGTGATGCCGCACTCGAGGCACAGCTTCCGTTTCGCGGCGACGTGCCGCCTCCGGCGGCGATTTCCTATGTCGGCAACAAGGCGACCGGCGAGTTGCGCGATCATTTGGTCACGCTCTTAAACCTGCCGGACCTTTACGCCCTCGACCGCCTCGATCTCAGCGGCTGGTCGAGTATTGACACTGCCGCTCAGCAGCGCATCAGCGGCGTACTAAGCCGGCTCGGGGAGCCCGATTACGACCGGTCGCTCGACCTCTACGGCAAGCAGCTGCTCGGCAGCGCCAGCCCGGCGCGGATCGCCTGGAGTGTGGTGTTGTACGAACGCGGGACAAGCAGCAACTTTGTGCGGGTCCGCGCCGATAGCCTGAACGAGCCGTTCGATATCAACAGCGGCGCGAAATTACAGCTCGGCTCGACCGCTAAGTTGCGCACATTGATCACCTATCTCGACGTTATGGACGCACTCCATAAGCGCTTTGCTCCGCTGCCCCGCAGCCAGCTTTCGGCGATCGAAGCAGCGGCAAAAGGGGATCCGATTACCCGCTGGGCGGCGGGCTGGATGGCCCGCGCCGGGAACCGCGATCTGCAGGCGATGCTCGATGCCGCGATGCAGCGTACCTATTCGGCAAGCCCCGGTACGTACTTTACCGGCGGCGGCATGCAAAGCTTTGCCAACTTCGCGAAATGGGAAGACCACGCGACCCCGACCGTAGCGCTTGCGTTCGCCGATTCGATCAACAACGCCTTCGTCCGCCTTATGCGCGAGATCGTCAGTTACGAGATCGCTCAAGACGGAACACAAGTCGGCGCGCTGCTGAACAACCCCGACGATCCGCAACGGATGATTTACTTGCATCGCTTTGCCGACCAGGAAAGCCGCGTCTATCTCGACCGCTTCTGGCACGATTATCGGGGCCGCTCGCCACAGGAGGCGCTCGCGCTGCTGGCGAGCCGGACGCGGCCCGATCCAAAGCGTCTGGCAGTGGTGTTCCTGTCGGTCCATCCCGATGCGAGCCGGAAGGCACTCGCCGCGTTTCTCGCAGAACATCTGCCGCATGCCGCAATCAGCGACGACGAGCTGTGGGACCTCTATCGCGAATCAGGTCCGGACCGCTGGTCGCTTCGCGACCGCGGCTATATCGCTGGCGTACATCCGCTCGAACTATGGCTTGTCGACTATCTCCAGGAACACCCGAACCCGACCTTGGCCGAGGTAACCGCCGCGAGCGCCGATGCCCGGCAACAGGTCTATACTTGGCTTTTTGATAGCCGCAGCCCGTTTAAACAAAACATCCGCATACGCATCCTGCTCGAAGAGCAGGCGTTCGACAAAGTCCTGCAGGACTGGCGGCGTCAGGGTTACCCGTTTGGCCGGCTCGTGCCGTCCGACGGTACCGCGATCGGCAGCTCGGGCGACCGGCCGGACGCTCTCGCCGATCTGATCGGGATCATCGTCAACGACGGGGTGCGGCTCCCGACCGTTGATCTCGAGCGGCTGCAATTTGCCGCCGGCACCCCCTATGAAACCGATATGGTCGCGGCATCACACCCGCAGCGAGTGCTTTCTTCCGAGGCCGCGCGAACGCTGCAGCGGGCGTTATCGTCGGTCGTGGCCGAAGGTACCGGCAAGGCGGTGAGCAACGTCTATCGCACCGCCAACGGCCGCTTGCTACCGATCGGCGGCAAGACCGGCACCGGCGACAACCGGTATCACATCTATGGCCGCGGCGGGTATCTGAAGGGCGAGCGGGTGGTCGACCGCACCGCCACGTTCGTGTTCTATCTCGGCAATCGCTTTTACGGGACGGTCACCGCCTATGTGCCGGGTGCCGCAGCTGCCCAATACCAATTTTCGAGCGCGCTCGCGGTTCATTTGCTGAAGGCGCTCAAACCGCAGCTCGAACCATTGCTGGACAGCCCCACGCCCGGGGCGCCAGCGCTAACCCAGCTGCCGACCCCCGACCCATTGGAGACGATCAGCGGCTCCTCCTCTCCGCCGGCCTCCGACTGAAGAACGGACGGAGCCTTTGCGCCCAACCCTCGCCGATCGTAGAAAAAGAACCTCGCTGCTACGGCGAGCGGGGGGTGTTGCTGGTCAACAGATCGACCTTGCGGGCAAGGGCCGAAATCAGACCCTCCACGCCGTCACGAACCAGGATCGAGTGAAACTCCGAACGCTGGGTTGCGAGCTGGCTGATGGTCCCGTCGAGGTAGACGTCGGAAATCTGCCAGGCGCCTTGGTGTTGTCGCATCATGTAGTTGATCGTCACCGGCTCTTGGCCGGCCCGGATGATTTTCGTCTCGACGATTACCCCGCCGGCATACGGTTCCCCGCCGGTGACCTCGAGTTGCTGACCTGAATAGCTGTTGAAGCGGTCGGCGTAGGTGGCGGAGACATAACGCCCGAACGCCGTTGTGATCCGCTGCTGTTGGGTAGGTGTCAGAGTATCCCAGGTCGGACCAACGGCAAGACGCGCCATCGATGGGACGTCGAACACGCTGTTGACGATCGGCGCCAGGGCGGCATAACGCCCGCCTTGTCCTAGGGTGCGGGCGTTTTTCATTGTCATCAGCAGCACTCGGTAAAAGCCCCGCACGCTCTCTTGCGCCCCGGTTTGCCCGTCATGCGGCAGCGCGGCGGCGACCTCGCCCCAGGCGCTGCCGCCCAGGGCCAAAAACAGCGCTATCGCCCTTCCGATTTTGCCTGGAGCCGTCCTCGCAACCCGCATCCTCTCTTCTCCGACCTTACCGCTTTGCCAAATCTCGCCGGTCAGCCAATCGCTTCTAACAGATGGACTGGAGCATTGCAGCCGCCTCCGATATCACAGATTTGCTAACCGCCGATTGCGGCCATATCTTGCCGGTTTGAGCCCGGGTCAAGTGACGGCCCTCGAATCTGGTCGAACGTTGCGCGGCGATCGGCCCAAACCATTCGGCACGCCGAGCGGCGCATCGATCCTCTACGAACCAAGAGTTTGAATCATCCCCTTCGAGCTTCTGTTTGACAGCGGCTCGCAGCCGGATCGCTGCCGTCGAGCCGCGACTGAAGACCGCGCCCCTTGAGAAGAAGGCGTCGCGGTGCTGTTCTCCGAGCAGCACCGACGACCTGGCACGGGATAGAAGACGCCGACGATTGCCATTAACTTAGCGTTGGCATTCGGCGTGCGGGCAGGCCGCGGGAGATTTTAGCGAATGACGCAGCTGCGGATCGAAGATTACGCGTTGATCGGCGATTGTGGCACGGCGGCCCTGGTCGGCCGCAACGGCTCGATCGATTGGTTATGCTTGCCGCGGTTCGATTCGCCGGCTTGCTTTGCCGCGTTGTTGGGTGACCCGGAACATGGCCGGTGGCTAATCGCACCCGTCGACGTCAACGCCAGAGTCGAACGCCGCTACATCGACGCCTCGCTGGTCCTGGCGACGACATTCGAGACCGCCGAAGGTGCGGTCGAACTGATTGATTTTTTCCGGCCGCGGCACGGGTCGCCGAATCTCGTGCGCCTGGTGCGCGGGCTGCGCGGCCATGTCGGCATGCGCGTCGAAATCATCCTGCGCTTCGAATATGGCAGTGTGGTGCCATGGGTCGAACGGCTTGCGGAAGGCGGGATTTCGGCGATTGCCGGGCCTGAACGGGTGGTTTTGCGCACACCGGTGCCGCTCGTCGGGCAGGATTTGAAGACCATAGCCGAGTTCGAAATTGCCGCCGGCCAAACCATTGCATTCGTGCTTGGCTACGGCGCCTCGCATCAACCGCCGCCGCGGCCGATCGACGCCGAACGCGCGCTCGAGCTGGCACTCGCCTTCTGGCGGCAGTGGGGCAACGGGGGTGTGTCGGCGGGACCCTGGACCGACAGCGTCAAGGAGTCGCTGGCGGTGCTGAAAGGTCTGACCTATGCGCCGACCGGCGGGATCGTCGCCGCACCGACAACCTCGCTGCCGGAGCAGCTCGGCGGTCCGCGCAACTGGGATTACCGCTATTGCTGGCTGCGCGACGCGACGTTCACGCTTTTGGCGCTGATGCATGCCGGCTGCACCGGGGAGGCGCGGTCGTGGCGCGACTGGCTGTTGCGGGCGATCGCCGGCAGCCCAGAGCAGATCCAGATTATGTACGCGCTCGGCGGCGAGCGTCGGCTGACCGAATGGGAGGTGCCGTGGCTGCCGGGATATGAAGGTTCGCGGCCGGTCCGCATCGGCAACGCCGCCTCGACTCAGACGCAGCTCGACATCTATGGCGAAATCCTCGACGCTTTTTATCAGGCTATCCTACACGGCTTGTCGGCGGCGGAGCGTGCTGCCCCGATCATCGAGGTCGTGCTCGATCACTTGACAAAGATCTGGGAGGACCCCGACGAGGGTATCTGGGAAGTGCGCGGCGGACCGCAGCATTTCACCCATTCGAAAGTCATGGCCTGGGTCGCCTTCGACCGCGCGATCAAGATCGCCGAGCGGCTCGACAGGGGTGCCGACGTGGCTTCCTGGCGCCGGATCCGTGACAAGATTCACGCCGATGTCTGCGCCAAGGCTTTTGATCCCGATCTCGGCAGTTTTGTCCAAGCTTACGGGTCGAAGTCCCTCGACGCTGCGTTGCTGCTGCTGCCGCTGGTCGGCTTTTTGCCGCCCACCGACCCCCGCATAACCGGAACCGTCAACGCGATCGAACGCCGGCTTGTTTTCGACGGGCTCGTCTTTCGCTACGATACCGGGGACGGGGTCGATGGTCTGCCGCCCGGCGAGGGTGCTTTCCTTGCCTGCACCTTCTGGCTCGTCGACAATTACATACTCCAGGGCCGCGTGCGCGAAGCCCGCGAATTGTTCGAGCGACTGCTGGCGCTGCGCAACGACGTCGGTCTTTTGGCCGAGGAATACGATCCTTGGAACAAGCGCCAACTCGGCAATTTCCCGCAGGCTTTTTCACATGTGGCGCTGGTCAACACCGCCCTCAACCTGACCAGCAGCCAAGGTCCGGCCGATCAGCGCGCCGCGCGCAACAACCGGCATCGCGGGCAGCGCCATATGCCCGAGCCGCCCCCGTCGGCGGCAGCGGCCGAGCCGCCGCCGACCGCGGGACCCGGCCGGGAACCGTGATTTTTATCCCGTCGCCATGCCGTCGCGCAGGGCCCGGGCGCAATCGCCGACAGCGCGGCGCGCAGCGCCGATCAGCCTGCCGTAGCGGATAAAGCCGTGGCCGAGGCCCTCGTAGACCTCGAGCGTCGCGGCGACCCGCGCCGCTTTCAATGCCGCGGCAAGGCGGTGGTTGTCGTCAACGAGCGGGTCGAGATTGCCGACGATCAGATGCGCCGCCGGCAGGCCCTCGAGATTGCCGAGGATCGGCGCCGCTCGCCAGTCACGCCGCTGATCCGGGCTTTCGAGATAGGTCTCCCAGATCCATCGCATCTGGGTCTGCGACAACCCCGCACCCTGGCCAAAACGCTGCCATGACGGGCTCTCGCTGTCGGTCGAATAGACCCCATAGATCAGCAGCATGAACGAGACCGCGTCGAACCCCTCGTCGCGCAAGGCCATGGCCGCGCCGAGCGCGAGATTGGCGCCCGCCGAGTCGCCGCCGACCGCCAGCCGGCTCGGATCGATGTCGAGAGCGGAACCCTCGCGCGCCGCGAGCCGAGTCACCGCCACGACCTCCTCGAACGCCGCCGGAAAGCGATGCTCGGGCGACAGCTTGTAATCGACCGACAGTGCGGCAACCCCCGACCCGCGCACCACCGCCCGCAGCATCGCATCCCATGACGGCAAGCTGCCCTGCATAAACCCGCCGCCATGGGCATAGACAATGAGTGGCGGC
>JAFAHP010000227.1 GCA_019237175.1 Alphaproteobacteria bacterium | reverse complement strand
AGCCAACGCCGCCACATGCCTCGTCGGTCTGAGGCGAAGCCTCGTTAGACTATAGACTGGTGATCCAATTCTGACGGACGGTACCCGCGTCCTTATCTCGTCATGCCCGCGCAAGCGGGCACCCAGGGCGGCCAAACCCCCGCTCTTGGCCCTGGACCCCCGCTTTCCGCGGGGGCGACGGAGAAGGAGAGTGGGAACTATCTGTTTGGTTCGTACCACTAGTGAGGACTGCTAAAGCGGTCGAGCCTGCGATTGGGAAAATTCCTGGCGAGAACATCTGGCTCGTGCGCGGGCGCCTTCAATGGCTGGAGCATGGCTTGGGCTTTCGCATCCCCCGCGGCCGGTAGCGCTGTTTTGGAACCCGCGCGCTGTCGCGCGCGATCTGCGAGAGCGATTGCTAATGCGCCTCGAGCGCCCTGGACAAAAAAATTAGATTGGAGGTGTCGGGAATTGTGCGGGTCAGAGTTGCGTTCACATCTGCCCGGATGTCATTGGAATTTTTCGTGCCCAACACCCGAAATGCGCAATAGGCATCGGTCGGTGTCGGCGACGTGTCGACGTCATCAAAGACTTCCGAGCCCGGGGTGGCTGGTACGGCCGGCGCAACACCGGCACAGCCGGAGCGCGTCTCGAAGCACGACTGTGCTTCATGCAGCGGATTCTTGCCCAGCCTCCGGCTGCATCCCGCTAATCCGCGTTCGCTGTGGAAATTCGAAAGGGTCGACGGCAGCGGCGGGGTATAATCGCGGGCTTTTGCGACAACGGAGCAGAGGGAGCGGTCGATGACACTGACATTGGAAGAGGCCAACCGGATCGTGCGCGGCGCGCTGGCCAAGGCGGAACAGCTCAATATCAAGATCAGTGCGGCGGTATGCGACGGCGGCGGAAGGCTCATCGCTTTAGAGCGCATGGACGGCGCGATCTGGGCGTCGGCCTATGGGTGTCAGGGCAAGGCCGTGGCTTCGGCGGCGTTCGGCCGGCCGAGCGGCCAGATGGCGGCGCGCGCCGACCAGCCGACGCCGCGCGGCATCGCCGCTGCCTCGGGCGACGAGATGATTATGGGCCAGGGTGCGGTGCCGATCATCCGCAACGGCGTTATCGAGGGCGCCTGCGGTGTCGGCGGCGGCACTTCGCAGCAGGACGAGGATTGCGCCCGCGCCGGCGTGGAGCAGCTGTAGCGACATTCGCGTCGGAGGACGTTGACCCGGCGGAGGAGGGCTAGGGTATTCACGGATCTGGGTGGGGAGCCCCCTAATTTTCCCTCTCCGCCCCTGGGGGCGGAGAGGCCGGGTGAGGTGGGGGATTCCAGGGCGCACGCCGTCGCCCACCTCACCCTCCCGCGCCTTCGACGCGGGCCCCGCCCTCTCCCCCCGCAAGCGGGCGGAGAGGGTAATTCCGGAACCCGCTGATACGAATCCAAAAATTGTGTGAATGCCATAGGGACGAGGGGAGGGGGCGCCGGGTTGGCTCCCACCTCCCGTGCCGCGGGCATGAACCGCCGGCTGTGCGGCGCGGTTCCGCCGCTTCTCTTCAGGGATGGGCTTGTGCCGGGGATGCCTGGCCGCGCAAGCTGAGGATGTATGCGGTCACGTCGGCGGATGTTTGCGGCGAGAGAATGAAATTCGGCATCTTCGCGTGCGATGTGTGCAAAAACGCGCTGAGCGCTGTCGCGGTCATCCCCGGCGTGTCGGCGATCGTTTGAAAATCCGGCGCTATATTGAACATCCGCTGCCCGTGCGGATCCGCCTCGACAGCGTGACAGGGGGAGCATACCCGCCACGCGATTGCTCGTCCGGCCTGAAGATCGCCAGCACCTTCCTGGGCATTGGCGGCGATTGCCACTGCCGTCAATGCAAAGGCCGATGCGATTACTGTGACACAGACAATACCCGGCGTGCGGAGTGTCGCTTGGTTGCACCGGGCCTGTTTGCAGCTGGGTTTAGACACAGAACTTCACCGGAGGAAAAGCGACCCCGGTGGGGGAACCGGGGTCGAAGGAGGGACGATCTGCTCGGGGGGAAATTGGATCGCCCTAATGCTTCAATAGCGAATTTCCGGCTTCTGGAATTGATCCAAATCAAGCCGAAGGGCGGATGGTGGCGACCGCGGCTCGATGTGGTGCGCCGGCCAAGCGTGTTTCCATTCGGTTCGAGGCACCTTGCCCCTGTCCCCACGGCCAGCTCGACCCGGTCATCCAAGGACCCGCGGGTCACCCCCGGGTCGCGCTACCAACGGCCGGTGGCCAGCGTAGCCCGGGGGCGCGGGAGGGGATGTAAATCGATTGCATCGAGTCGAGTGGAAAACGCGCTAGTTGCGGCCGGAGATCAGGCCACGCGCAATGATCTGCGCCTGGATTTCGGCGGCTCCCTCGAAGATGTTGAGGATGCGGGCATCGCACAGCACGCGGCTGATCGGATATTCGAGCGCATAACCGCTGCCGCCGTGGATCTGCAGCGCATTGTCGGCGTTCGACCAGGCGGCGCGCGCGGCAAGGAGCTTCGCCATGCCGGCGACGATGTCGCAACGGCGACCGCCGTCCTTTTCCCGCGCGGCAAAATAGGTCAGCTGGCGCGCCGTCATCGTCTCGGTCGCCATCAGCGCCAGCCTCTCCGAGATGCGCGGAAAGGCGGCGAGCGGTTTGCCGAATTGCCGGCGTTCGCGGGCATAGGCAAGGCCGAGTTCGAGCGCGTTCTGCGCCACCCCGA
>JAFAHP010000184.1 GCA_019237175.1 Alphaproteobacteria bacterium | reverse complement strand
CGCGAAACCCATCATTCTCAGCCGGGAAGGTGGGTCCGCCCCGGAGCAAGTCCGGGCTCAACCCACCCTACCGGTCGAGCCAGACGTCTTCCATGCGGTAGCCGTTGTAGATGCTATTGACCATTGTGGTCAGCCCCTTGACATAGGGCTGCGTGCAAGTCCCGCCGCGCGGGTAGAAGATGATCGGCCGGGCGCCGTCCTCGGCCAGCTTTTTCTCGATCTGCCACACCAGCTGCTTGCGTTTTGCCGGGTCGGCTTCAGCCGATTGCTGGTCGATCAGCTTGTCGACCTCCAGCTTGCAGTAACCGGTGTAGTTGCGCACCGCTCCACACACGAAATTTTCGTAGAACTGCTGGTCGGGGTCGTCGACGCCGCTTTCGGTGCCGTTGATCGCGATCGTGTAGTCCTTGCGGTAGATCTTGGGAAACCAGTTCACGGTCTCGACCGGTTCGAGCACCGCGTCGACATAGATCTCCTTCAGCTGATCGATCAGGATGACCGCCGGGTCGCGGTAGGCAGGGATGTTGCGCGCCGACAGGGTGAGGGCGAGCCGGTTGCCGGGCCCGTAACCGAGCTTCTCCATGATCTTGCGCGCTTGCGTGCGGTTTTTGGCGATATCGGGATCGTAGCCGGGCAAGCTTGCCAGCATCCCCGGCGGCATCCCCCACAATCCTTCGGGCGGCGGAAGCATCGTGGCGCCAATGTCGCCCTTGCCCTGGGTCAGAATGTCGATAAAGGCTTTGCGGTCGAGGCTGAGCGCCACCGCCCGGCGCAGCTCGGGGTTGTCGAAGGGCGCTTTCTCCGGGTTGAGGATCAGGTTGCGGGCGACATTCGTCGACGTCAGTTCGCAGATCGCTTGCGGCGCCTGCTTTTTTACGTCCTCCAGCAACGGAACCGTCGTGCCGTAAGGTGAGGAAATATCGAATTTGCCGGCGATGAATGTCAGGTTCCGCGTGGCGATGTCTTTGATAATGTCCCACTCGATGCCGTCAAGATAGGGCCGTCCCGGCTTCCAGTAATCCGGGTTGCGGGTGACTTTGATGTACTCGTTGGGCTTGAATTCGACGAACTTGAACGGGCCGGTACCGATCGGATGGCGGCGCATCTCGGCCGGCGAGACATGACAAGGGTAGATCGGCGACCAGCCGGAGGCCAATAGCGACAATAACGCCGGCTGCGGCCGCTTGAGGTGAAATGTCACCTCGTAGTCGCCGTTGGTGGCGACCCGGTCGACATTGAGATACCAGGTCTTGCGCGGATTGAGACGGAGTTTCTGGCTGCCGCCGCCCATCAACAGGCCCCAGGTACATTTGACGTCGGCGGCGGTGAACGGTTTGCCATCGTGCCACTTGACGCCCCGGCGCAACGGGAAGGTCAGCTCCTTGCCGTCCTCACTCCAGGACCAGCTCGTCGCAAGATCGGGAATGATCGAATTGGGGCTGTTCTGTGCTGTGTGCTGGTCGTACATGACGAGGTTGTTAAAGACGCCCATGATTGGCCGCAGCGCGGCACCCGTCGCTTCCTCGAGCAGCGACATGCTCGCCGGGTCGTCGAACAGCGAGATCTTGAGTGTGCCCCCGGATTTTTGGGCGAAGCCGCCTTGCGCGCAGCACATCACGCCCACGAGCGCGCCCACAACTGCGGCCGCCATCCGCCGGCTACGCGTCATCCCCCAATCCTCGCCAAATCGTCACCCGATGCGGCGGTTAGTTTCCGCGGCTGCTGGCTATTTGTCGAGCCACACGTCTTCCATGCGCCAATTGTTGATAATGCTGTTGACCATCATCGTCCAGCCTTTGACCGGCGGCTGCCAGCAATAGGCGAAGCGGTTGAAGAAGATAATCGGCCGCGCGCCATCCTCTGCCAGTTTGCGCTCGATCTCCCACACCAACTTTTTGCGCTTTGCTTGGTCATTTTCCGCCGATTGCCGGTCGAACAGCTTTTCGAGTTCTGGATTGCAATACCCCGAGTAATTGCGCACCGCACCGCACGCATAGTTCTCGTAAAATTGCTGATCGGGATCGCTGCCGCCGCCGGTGAGATTGAGCCCGATTTTGTAGTCCTTGCGATACATCTTGGGATACCAAAGGGCGGTCTCGACAATTTCGAGCTC
>JAFAHP010000029.1 GCA_019237175.1 Alphaproteobacteria bacterium | reverse complement strand
CCTCGACCGCGCAGCGCATCGCATCGACGACGCTGGCGAATTCGACGAGCAGTCCATCGCCGGTCGTCTTGACAATACGGCCCCGATGCTCGGAGATCTTGGGGTCGAGCTCGCGGCGGATTGCCTTCAGCGCCGCAAGCGTCCCCTCCTCGTCGGCGCCCACAAGACGCGAGTATCCCGCCACATCGGCCGCGAGGATCGCCGTGAGCCGCCGCTTGACCCGCTCTCCGCTCAAAGTTTTCTCCCTGAGGCGGAAAAAACCTGCCAACGCGAGCTTGCTCTCGACTTGGGCCGCGTTCAAGCACGGTTCGAGCGCAACTACCGGCAGAGGGGCGGTGCTCGCCCGCAACGACGGCTGGTCAGACCTGCTGGATCGCCGAGAGCAGCCAGCGGCTCCCGCGCCGGCGCACAAATGTCCAGGCCTCTTCGAATTCGGCCGGCGAACGCGAATCGCCTCCGATAACCGCGCTGCGGTCGCCGGCGGGTGCTGCCAGCCGCAGCATGTAATCGATCGCACGCCACCGCAGGAAGGCCGTCGCGTATTGCCGATCGCCCTCTTCCCAAGCCTCGCTCAGCTCGGCCCTGAGCAATTGCACGTTGCTGACGACGTTGCGCAGCCCGCGGCTCGCATTTCGCGATAACTCCTGCGAAAAATGGCTCAACATCTCGGGCGTCATCAGTCCCCGCATCCGCTCAAGATTTCCAGCGCTCCAAGCATCCTGGATCGCGGCGTGCAATCGCTGAAACGCCTCTAGATCGGCGTCGGGAAGATTGACGTCACGCCCCCGGAACCGGCTTGCGGGGCCGGCGGCTCCCCCCGAAACCGCCCTGAACACGCCCGGCCATCCGTTCGAGAGCGTCCTCGCGCGGAAGAGGCGAATTGCCAGCCAGATCATAAGGCCGATGAACGCCAGCCGCAGCAGCGTGCCGAAGACCGAGCCGACGCCACCGACCCCCTGGGCATTGGCCGCCTGCCCAAACAACCAAGAGCCCAGGAGCCCGCCCGCCACTCCGGTCAAAAACGGGTGCCGCTGAACAAAACTCCCGCCGCCGGCTGTGACCGGCGGCATCCCGGGGGTAAAATTGGGCCCCGTTGTCTGCGGCGCCAGACCCCGGTTTAGCGGTTGCGCCCCGTTGTTCTCCCAGCTCCGTGCGCCGCGACTGCCAAAGCTCGACGGTCGACTGCCAAAGGAGCTGCCGGCGCGCGCTTCGGCCAATATCGGCGCCATCGCCACACAACCGCAGCAAAACAGAGCGAAGAGGAGACGCCAAAAAGTCGGCATTGCTCTCGCCATTATTCCGGCCTCATGCGCGAATTAATTACGGCCAAGATGCGATATTGATGCAATTTTGCAGGCGGCGAAAGCGCTCGCGGTCGATAACGCCATCGCGGCGGGAGACCGATGCGAAAACCCTTGCTTGATCGGCGATGCGCTCGACCTAAATTGTAGTTCAATGCAAGTGATCCGCATTTGGGCGCCGCAGATGGGCCCAGCGGCGGTTTCTCGCTCGCCGATGAGGGGAAGAACTCATGTCGCGACTATCGCTGTTCAATTCACCGCTGTTGCTTGGCTTCGACCATTTCGAGCGCGCGCTCGACCGGGTCAGCAAAGTGTCGAGCGATGGCTACCCGCCCTACAACATTGAACAGCTCGGCGAAAACGCGCTGCGCATCACGCTGGCGGTTGCGGGCTTCTCGATGGGGGATCTCGGCATCACCGTCGAAGACAACCAGCTCGTAATCCGCGGTCGGCAGGCCGAGGACACTCAGCGGGTGTATCTGCACCGCGGGATCGCAGCCCGTCAATTCCAGCGTTCCTTTGTTTTGGCGGAAGGCATCGAGGTGCGCGGGGCATGGCTTGACAATGGGCTGCTTCACATCGATTTGGTGCGGCCGGAAGTTGAAAGCCGAGTGCGCACCATCGAGATCAAGGACGAGACGAAGGCTGCCGTCAAAACCGTGGCGACCTCGTAGAATTAGGCCGGTGGCACAGCATGGATCGGATCGAACGCATCAAGCGGATGTCGGCGCACGAGCTAGCGATGCTCGGTGTCCAGGATCTCGCCTATATCAAGCGGGTGATCGTCGACGGCGCCACCGGCTATGCCGTACATGCCGCCGACGGGACCCAAATCGTGGTGGTCGCTGACCGGGATGTCGCGTTCGCGACCGTACGTCAGCACGATTTGGAGCCGGTGAGCGTCCACTAAGACGCGGGCAACGTGGGCCAGCCAAGCTAGGCCGCGTCGCTCTCGGTCATATCGGTCAGCAGCGCGTACAGGGCGTCGGCACGTTCGGTGCCGCGGAGTTTTTCACATACCGCGCGGTCACGCAGCAAACGCGAGATGCGGGCCAGAGCCTTGAGGTGGTCGGCACCGGCATTTTCCGGAGCCAGCAGCAAAAAAATCAGATCAACCGGTTGATCGTCGATCGCCTCAAACGGGATTGGTCGATCGAGCCGCGCGAAGATGCCGCAAAATCGCTCGAGACCGGTCAGCTTGCCGTGCGGGATGCCGATCCCCATCCCAATCCCGGTCGAGCCGAGGCGTTCGCGTTCGATCAGTACCTCGAAAATCGCACGATCGGAGAAGCCGGTTATCGCCGCGGCGCGCTTGGCCAGCTCCTGCAGCGCTTGTCGCTTGTTCGTCGCACGCAGCTGAGAAACCACGCCGCGCGGCGTGATCAAATCGGCGATTTCCATGCCCTGGCCCGGCAATCCTCCGGCCGTCTTAGTCCCCCCTGGCGCGAATGTACGAGCCGCATCCAAGCCGAATATCCGCTATCGCCGCGCGGTTGGGTCCAAGAAAAGGTTCGGTCACTGTCCGCCACGGGAGATGTTCCCCGCCGCCGGACGGCGAGCGGGATCGAGCACCGGGTCGACCCATCCGATATTGCCATCCGTGCGTCGGTAAACAAGGTTTAGTTCACCATGCGCTTGGTTCCGGAACAACAGCACCGGCACATCCGCAAGATCCAGTCGCATCACCGCCTCGCCAACCGTTAGACGCGGCAGCTCCGTGCTAATCTCGGCGATCACGGTCGGCGCTCCCATCGGATTTCGCTCGTCAACGTCCTCATCCGGGACCGGCGCCAAAACGTAATCGCGGGCGCGTTCCGGCGGTTCGGCAAGCTCGCGCGGCTGAGCATGATGATCTCGCAGGCGCCGTTTGTAGCGGCGCAACTGTTTGGCGACGCGCTCGGCGGCAGCGTCAAACGCGGCATGGGCTTCATGCAGAACGGCGCTCGCGTTGACGACGATCCCGCGGCCAATATGGAGCGAAACCTCGGCGCGGATCAAATGCGCCTCCTTTGCTACGACAACATGGGCCTCGATCGCAGTCTTGAAGTATTTTGTCAGGATCGACTCCAGCGCGCTTTCGACATGCCCGCGCAGTGCATTCCCGATGTCGATCTGCCTGCCTGTGACCGTCAGCTGCATAGCGAAGCGCCTTCTCGCCGGGAATTAGACGCCGTCAGCCGGCTTTTCCGGCGAAATTGGGAATCTCGGCGGACCGGGTCAAGCGGTTGGCGCCCAAAACCGGAGCTCCGAGGTGGCGGGCCAGGATCAACCGATGCGGCAGCGCTCATCATCCGGTCGGACTAGAGGACGAGCAGCTTTTCGCGCCGGCGCTGCACCGACGACGGAATGCGCATTGCTTCACGATATTTGGCGACGGTGCGTCGCGCGATGTCGATCCCGTCACGCTGCAGCAGTTCAACAATGCGCTCGTCGGACAGCGTGGCGCCAGGAGGTTCGCCGTCGATCAATTTGCGGATCAGATGGCGTACGGCTTCGGCGGAGTGTGCATCACCGCCACTCGACGCCGGAATCGCCGAAGTGAAGAAGTATTTCAGTTCGTAGAGGCCGCGGGGTGTGGCCATGTACTTGTTACTCGTCACCCGGCTGACCGTACTCTCGTGCATGCCGATGGCCTCGGCGATGTCGCGCAGGATCAGCGGCCGCAGCGACCGCACCCCGCGGCGAAAAAACGCGTCCTGCTGGCGAACAATTTCGGCGGCGACCTTGAGAATGGTTGTCGCCCGTTGATGCAGCGATTTGACCAGCCAGTTGGCGGCCTGCAGCCGATCGGTCAAATAATCCCGTTCGGCCTTGCTGCGCGCTGCTTGGCTGATCTTTTCGATATATTTGTTGTTGACAAGGACGCGCGGCAGCGTTTCGGGATTGAGCTCGACGATCCAGCCACCCTCGGGTTGAGCTCGCATCAAGATGTCGGGCACCACCGGCTGGGCCAGCGGTGGATCGAACGCCAGACCCGGCCGCGGATCGAGAGACTTTATCTCTGTGATCATCTCTGCCATGTCCTCGGCATCAACTTGACACACCCGGATCAGCGCCGGGATGTTGCGCGCGGCGAGCAACGGCAGATGGTTGAGGAGCGTGCGCATTGCGGGATCGAGGCGATCGCGATCGCGCAGCTGGAGCGCCAGACATTCAGGCAAATCGCGGGCGAAGATGCCGGGCGGATCGAATTGCTGAAGGCGAGCGAGAACCGCTTCGACCCGGGCGAGCTGGCAGCCAAGGAGTGCGGCTATAGCGTCGAGTTCGCCATTTAGATAGCCATTTTCGTCGAGGGTATCGAGCAGGTGCAGCGCGAGCAACTGATCGCCCTGGTCGGCAAGATCCGTTCCAATCTGCTCCAAAACGTGCTCGCGCAAGGTGCGCGGCCGCGCGGCAGCTTGCTCGATCCCGCGGTTATCCCCGGCAACCATTGCGCCGCTGCTGTGCCGCCAAGCCCGGGGCTCGTCGGCGACATCGAGCGATCCGTCTCCCTCCGTCCCGGAAGCGGCCCGCCAATGCTCGTTCGCGTCAGGAGTAAGGTCGCTGACCAATCCTTCCGGAAGCGCCGCGGTCGAGGATTGCTCGGCCTCACCCGCAAAATCGCTTGCGGGCGGGACCTCCTCGCCGGTCCATTCGCGCCGTTCAAGAAACGGGTTTTGCTGGATCTCAGTGTCAACCAAGTTACTCAGTTCTAGGTTTGAGAGCTGCAGCATTTTTATTGCTTGCTGCAGTTGCGGCGTCATGATCAACGCCTGCGACTGGCGCAGCTCAAGCCGCTGCGAGAATCCCATCCTGTTCACATCGCGCTCCGCTCGGAGCGGCTTATAGGCTAAACCGATCGCCGAGGAAAACCCGTCTTACATCGACATCAGCAACGATTTGTGCGGGTGTTCCTTCCATAAGGACCTGTCCCGCGTGCAATATATAAGCACGGTCGACGATTTCAAGCGTCTCGCGCACGTTATGGTCGGTGATCAGCACGCCGATCCCCCGGTCCTTGAGATGCCCGATAAGATCCCGGATATCGCCGACGGCGATCGGATCGATGCCGGCAAGCGGTTCGTCGAGCAAGATAAAATGAGGTTGGGTCGCGAGTGCGCGGGCGATTTCGCAGCGGCGGCGTTCGCCCCCCGACAGTGCCATCGCCGGCGCGCGCCGCAAATGGAGAATTGAGAATTCCGCAAGCAGCGAGTTGAGCATCGCTTCGCGCGCCTCGGGCGCGGGCTCGACGATCTCCAAAACCGCGCGGATGTTCTGTTCAACTGTCAACCCGCGAAAAATCGAGGCTTCTTGCGGCAAGTAACCAATGCCACGGCGAGCGCGCCGATACATTGGAAGATCGGTAATGTCTTGGCCGTCCAGCGTCACGACGCCGGTATCGGCCGCGATCAAGCCGGTGAGAATATAAAAACAAGTGGTCTTCCCTGCTCCATTCGGCCCGAGCAGTCCGACTACCTCGCCACGTCGGAGCGAGACGTTGACAGCGCGCAACACCGGCCGCCGTTTGAAACTCTTCCCTAATCCGTGGCCGCGCAAGCCGTGGGCGGCCAAAGCCCTGCTTGGCGGGTCGGTTGCGAAGTTTTTGGCACCCCGCGGCGACCGCTTTTCCGCGATCCATGGCGAAGCGAGATCGGTGGGTCTGTCGGTTGCGGTCATGATTTGCGTGCCGTACCGGCAACGGGCTTTGAGCCGGGCTTTTTAGCGCCGTTTGGGGCTGTAGTCGCATCTTGACGATAAAACAGCCCTTCGACGCGCGGCGGCGGAGCCCCGGGTCTAGCGGCGACGGTCATCATTCGGCTGACATTTGTGTTCAGGTCAACCACCGCATACTCGCCCCTGACGGTATCTTGCCCACGGGTTATCGTCACGTTGCCGAGCAAGGTGACGATTCGGGTCTGGGCGTTGTACACGCCGTAATCGCCCCGCGCGATATCGGTCGCGGTGACGACGACGATATGCCCCTGGGCGTCGACACGGCTCAACTTCGAACCGGCTTCATCGCCCTCGCTCGGACCATGCGCGCGGCCTGATTTGCCGGCTTGCGGCCCTTGCCCCGACTTGGCCGAGACCGGCGCAAGCGATGCTGGCGCCGGTATGGACGTCGTCGCTCCGCCGGCCGGCTTTCCCTCCGATGGCTTGGCCGCCATCGGTGCGCCGGCCAGAGCAGTGTTGTCTTTGATGAAATGCGCGGTCAGTACATCGGCGCGGATGCGCCGATCGCCGCGGATCGCGATGGCGTCACCGCGGGCGACGGCGACCTGCTGCTGGTCGTACCATTCGAGGCTGTCGCGGGCCGTGACGACGTCGGTTGGAGTGGTCAATTTCAAATGCTGGCCGGTGACGACGCCGATCTGCTGATCGACATCGTAAACCGCCTGATCCCCGACGACGGTTCGGTTTGGTGCTTTGATCACAACACGGCCGTCGGCGTCGAGCCGATAGACCTCGTTTCCGCCATCCGATTTGTTTTTGCTCGGGCGGTAATGAGCAGTCAAAACGTCCGCGTGGACCTCGCTCGTACCGCGGATTGCCACGGCATTCCCACGGGCGGTGTATACTTGTTTGTTCTGATCCCACTCGATGCCGTTTTCGGCGCTGATATCGATCGGTTTTGAAGCGGAGGTCGCGGCGAGCGGGTTTAGCCCCTGGCCCGCCGACGATCCGGGTTCGCACACCGAACCCACCACAGCGAACGCCAGTCCGAATACCAGTTGCGCCACCTGCGGGCGCCTGCGTCCCGGAGCAGCGCAACGCGAAGCCTTGGAGCCAATCGACATGATGTCAGCTCTGCCGTTCAGAGACCCGCCGCTAGATTGCCGCGTGGAGCATTGTTCGAGGTACTTGTCCTCGCCCCTGAGCCTGCGGGTCCACTCGCTTGGGTGCCGCTGGACTTGGCGGTCGGGGCGGGTTGGAGATTCGCCGGGGCGCTCGCAGCGGCTTCAATCATCGCCGCCATTTCTAAGAGATGGCTCGGCAGCTCCGGCGGTGCCGGTTGTGGTTTGGTCGGCTTGGTGCTCCGCAAAATAGCATGTGACTGCCCGGTGAAAATTATCGTGTCTCCGCGATCGAGCACACGGAACCCCTGCCCCCAGATGTCCCCGGAAGGTCCGTGCCCCGCGATCGGCAGGTGCCCTTCGGCGGTTTCGTTAGCCACGTTAGCGTGCGCTCGTGAGGTTACAAAGCGAGTACCGTTCTGGTGGGTCAGCGTGACGTTGTCGAACAAATCGAGCAATTGTGTCGGTGATTGATAGATGCCGGTCGCGGCGGTCAATACGACCGCCGCACCGCCATGGACGATCATCACCGCCTGGGGTTTTTCGAGTAACATCAAGTCGTTGTGATCGGGCGATTGGCGGCCGACCGCGGCGGTAATGACATAGGGTCGGTTGAACCGGTCAGTGCCGGCATATCTGGGATTGAGCATTTTTAGCTCGCCGGCCGCGCGCAGATCGATACCCGAAAAGCCGAGCCGTACGCTCTCCAGTAGCGGC
This sequence comes from Alphaproteobacteria bacterium, assembly GCA_019237175.1. GTDB lineage: Bacteria > Pseudomonadota > Alphaproteobacteria > ATCC43930 > CGMCC-115725 > AP-15. Next base: position 10,819 of record JAFAHP010000029.1, on the reverse strand, counting down.
GCCAATCGCGGCCACGCGACGACCAGCAGCAGCAAAGCGGCTCCGATCGCCGGCAGCAGGTGCTTTAGCAGGACCACAAGACGGCTGTACGGGTCCGCGCCAAACAAAGACCGATGGTCGGCGCCAAGCCGGCGGACTCGCCGCGACACCCGCACCGGCGGGGGCGCGGGCACGAACCGGGCTTTAGGTTGCGCGGCTTTCATTCGGGTTTCGAATTCACCACTCATGCTACGCCGGCACGCAAGCAATCGTGCATATGCAAAAATCCAATCGGACGGCTCTCGTCATCGACCACGAACAGCGAAGTGATCGCCGAGCGGCTCATCAGCCGCAACGCCTCGGCAGCCAGGGCGCCACCGCCGATCGTCCTTGGCGAGGGATGCATGATCTCGGCAACGATTTGGCTCAACAACGAATCACCCATGTGGCGGCGCAGATCTCCGTCGGTAATGATCCCGATTAGTCGTCCCTCGCCGTTGCAGGCGCCGACACAGCCGAAACTCTTGGCGGTCATTACCAAAATTGCCTCGGACATGCGGGTGGTAGGCGACACCAGGGGTACGGCTTCGCCCACATGCATGATGTCGGTAACCCGCAACAGCCGCCGGCCAAGCCGACCACCAGGATGGAAGAGGCGAAAATCGGCGCTGGAAAAGCCTCGACGCTCGAGGAGCGCGATAGCAAGCGCATCGCCGAGCGCCATCATCATTGTCGTCGAAGTGGTCGGTGCCAAGCCCATGGGGCAGGCCTCGGCGGTGGGCGGAAGCAACAGCACCACGTCGGCGGCGCCGGCCAGGGTTGACCGTTGACCGGAGGTAATTGCGATCAGCGGAATGGCAAAGCGTCGCGAATAGGCGATGATGTCGGCGAACTCGGTGGTCTCGCCGGAATTGGACAGTGCTACGATTGCGTCTTCGCCGGCGATCATCCCGAGATCGCCGTGGCTCGCCTCGCCCGCGTGGACGAATTGCGCTGGCGTCCCTGTCGAAGCCAGCGTCGCGGCCACTTTGCGCGCGACGTGACCGCTCTTGCCGACACCGGTTACGATGATCCGACCGCGAGCCGCCCTGCACAAACCCACCGCCGTCGCGAAGGCCCCGTCCAGGGCCGCAGACAGACTTTCCAACCCGCTGATTTCCGCCTTCAGCACGCGCCGCGCCACGACAAGATCAGCCTCGTACCCCGCGCTCGATGACCAGCTATCCGGGCCGGCCTGCGCGAGGTTTCGGTTCAGTGCCACCGGCCGCACCGGCCGGCTCGAAAAATTGTCAGCGTAGCGAGGCCCTCCCCTGTGCGCGATCAATGCGCGAAGATGTCTTGCTCCGCCCAGCCGCCAAGATCAAGCAAGACGCGATGCGGCAAAAACTCGAACGCCGCGCGAGCCAGCGACTTGCGCCCTTCACGCTCCAAGATTGCGTCAAGTTTGGCGCTGAGGGCATGCAGATGGAGTACGTCCGCCGCCGCATACCGTAACTGCTCATCGGTCAACGTCGCCGCGCCCCAATCCGAGCTCTGCTGCTGTTTTGAGAGCTCGATGTTGAGCAGATCCTTGCACAAATCGCGCAGACCATGGCGATCGGTAAAGGTCCGCGCGATCCGCGACGCAATTTTGGTGCAATACACCGGCACGGCCATGACGCCGAGATAATGGTAAATCATGGCCAGGTCGAAGCGTGCAAAATGGAACAGTTTGGTTACGCCCGAATCGCCGAGCAGGCGCCTGAGACGCGGCGCATCGTATTCGCCCGGCATAAACTGGACGAGGTGTGCGTTGCCGTCCCCAGCCGAGAGCTGGACGACGCACAGCCGGTCGCGACGCGGGTTCAACCCCATCGCCTCGGTGTCGACCGCGACCATCACCCCGAAATCGATGTCGTCGGGAAGATCGCCGTGGTGCAGCCAATTGCTCATCAGAGATTAAGTCGTGACCGCGATCCGGCGCCGAGCATTGGTGCCCAGGAGAAGACTCGAACTTCCACGAGCTAATCGCCCACTAGAACCTGAATCTAGCGCGTCTACCAATTCCGCCACCTGGGCGCGTCGGCGCCAGCCGAAATAAGCCTGGACCTCGACAATGTCAACGAGTAGGTCCTGGCTGCTGGGTTTGATGTTAATCAATCTCCCTCCGAAAAAGGGTATCTTTAATATACGCCGCAAGATCAAGCGACGGTCCCTCATTAGCTCGAAGGTGGGTTCATGCACTGCTCAACTTGGGCGCAGACACACCCGACAGGTCTCGAGCCCCACGTGAAACACGCTCAAACTTCGCACCCTGGGGCCCTCCTGAGCGCGATATTATTAACTATCGGGCTGGCGGCGGGTGCTATCGCCGCGTTTGCACAACCGGCGCCGCCCGCGGTACTGGTCGCGACCGCGGAACTGCGTGATGTGGCGGGAACCGCAGAATTTGTCGGCCGAATCAAAGCGGTCGACAAGGTCGATCTGCGCGCCCGCGTCACCGGCTATCTCGGCCCTCGCCGGTTTAAAGAGGGCGATCAGGTCAAGGCGGACCAGACCATATTCACCCTCGACCCCGCACCCTTCGAGGCGACGCTCGCCCAGCGCAAGGCCGAGGTCGCCGCGGCAAAGGCGACGCTCGATCTCGCCACAGTGCAGGCGCAGCGCGGCCGCGAGCTGATCAAGACCAAAACCATCCCGCAATCGGAGCTCGATCAGCGCGAAGCGACGCTGCTGAAGGCGCAGGCCAGCCTGCAGCAGGCGCAGGCCGCGCAGCAGGCGGCCGAGGTCGATTTGTCCTATACCCAGATCAAGAGCCCGATCGACGGACGCATCGGCCAGGCGGCGTATTCGCCCGGCAATCTTGTCGGCCCCGACAGCGGCGTGCTCGCGACCGTGGTCAAGCAGGACCCGATCCAGGTCGTTTTCAACGTCAGCCAGCGGCAGCTGCTCGAAGCGCGTCGCGACGTTCCGCAAGAGCAGCTCAATGCAATTGTTGCGCGTCTACGGCTCGCCGACGGTTCTACCTACGATCAGTCCGGAAAGCTTGACTTCATCGGCGTGCAGGCCGATCCGAATACCGATTCGATCCCGCTGCGCGCGGTCTTTCCCAATCCCAAAGATCTGCTCTCCGACGGCATGAGCGTGCGCGTCGTGATCGAGGCCGGCAAGCCGGCACAGGCGCTGGTCATCCCGCAATCGGCGGTCGCTCAGGACCAGGCCGGCACCTATGTCTTTGTCGTCGACGCCGCGAACAAGGCGATCATGCGCAAGGTCAAGATCGAAATGCAGCGTGATGGCACCGCTATAGTTAAGGACGGGCTCGCCGCCGGCGACCGGGTCATCGTGCAAGGCCAGGCCCGGGTCCGACCGGGGATGACTGTGGCGCCGAGTGCGGCACCACCCGCCTGAGCCCGGGCGACGACGGGGGACCCGCCGATGATTTCGGCTATTTTTGTTGCCCGACCACGGCTCGCGATCGTCATTTCGATCCTGATCACGCTCGCCGGGCTGATCGCGCTGGCGGTGATCCCGATCGCCCAGTTTCCCGACATCGTCCCGCCCGAAGTGTCGGTCACGACCACCTACGCCGGCGCCAATGCCGAGGTCGTCGAGCAGACCGTGGCCCAGGTCATCGAGAGCGAGATCAACGGCGTCACCGGCATGCTGTACATGCGTTCGTTCTCGGGCAATGACGGCTCCTACAACCTCACTGTTTCGTTCGCGGTCGGCACCGACCCCGAAACCAACACGGTCAATGTCCAGAACCGGGTGCAGCGGGCGATGTCGCGGCTGCCCTCGGAGGTGCAGCAGCAAGGCGTCAAGGTAGACAAGAAATCTTCGGCGATCCTGCAGGTCTTGGTGCTGCGCTCGCCCAAAGGCACCTACGACAGCCTGTTTCTGTCAAACTACCTCCTGATCAATATCCGCGACACGATCAGCCGCATCCCGGGTGTGGGCCAGGCCAATTTATTTGGCCAGCAAGACTATGCGATGCGCATCTGGCTCGACATGGACCGGCTGACCGCGCTCGGGCTGACGCCTCAGGATGTCATCAACGCGGTGCGCGCGCAGAATGTCCAGGCCGCGGTCGGCCGCATCGGCGGGGCACCGGTGGTCGAAGCGCAACAGCGGACGATCCCGCTGACAACCCAGGGCCGGCTCGAAACACCGGAGCAGTTCGGTGCGATCATCGTTCGCGCCCAACCCAATGGTTCGCTGATCCGCGTGCGCGATGTCGCCCGGGTCGAACTCGGCGCTCAATCGGGCGACGTATTTTCGACCTTTAACGGCCGGTCCGCGGCGGCGATGGGGATCTATCTGGCGCCGGGCGCCAACGCGGTTGCGACCGGGAAAAATGTGCGGCGGGCGATGGAGGAGATGGCCCAGCGCTTCCCCGGGGACGTGACCTGGGAAATCCCCTACGACACGACGGTGTTTGTCAGCGCTTCGATCCACAAGGTGATCGCGACCTTGATCGAGGCCTTTGTTCTGGTCACGATCGTTGTCTTTATCTTTCTCGGCAAATTCCGCGCCACACTGGTTCCGATCATCGCGGTGCCGGTGTCGCTTGTCGGCACCTTTGCCGCGATGCTGGCGCTCGGCTTTTCGGCCAATACGATCTCGCTGTTGGCATTGGTGCTGGCGATCGGGATTGTCGTCGACGACGCGATCGTCGTCGTCGAGGCGGTCGAGCACATGATGGGCGAGCATCCCGAGATGTCGGCAGCGGAGGCGACCAACGCGGCGATGGGCCCGATTACCGGACCGATTGTCGCAACGACGCTGGTATTGCTGTCGGTATTCGTGCCGGTGGCCTTCATCCCCGGCATCGTCGGCCAGTTGTTCCAGCAATTCGCTGTCTCCGTGTCGGTGTCGGTGCTGATCTCGATGGTCATCGCCCTGACCTTGTCGCCGGCATTGTGCGCGCTCGTGCTGGGTGCGGGCCGGCAGCCCGGGCGGATTCTCGGCGCGATGCTGGGCGGCATCGACGGCATGCAGCGCGGATATGCCGGCATTGTCCGGCGCATCGCGCCGCGAATACTGCTGACCTTGACCCTCGTCGGGGTCGCGGTTGCCGCGATCCTGGGCTTCGGTCGCGCGGTCCCCTCGGGGTTCTTGCCCGAAGAAGATCAGGGAGCGCTGTTGATGGAGGCGCAACTGCCCGAGGGCGCCTCGCTCAACCGCACCGGGGCCGTCGCCGCCGATGTCGAAAAGATCGCCCAGGCGACCCAGGGGGTCGAGGCGGTCACAACGATCGTCGGCTACAGCTTGATCGACGGCATCAATCAAGCGAATAAGGCGACGTTTTTTGTCACCCTCGCCCCGTTCGACGACCGCCGCGGGAAAGCCGAGAGCGTGTGGGGCGTGCTCGACCACCTTCGGGGCGAATTTCTGAAAATCCCAGCGGCGATCGTGATCCCGTTCAACCTGCCGCCGATCATCGGGCTGGGCACCGGCGCCGGCTTTGAATATCAGCTGCAATCGTATTCCGGGGCCCCGGCGAGCGAGATGGCTGCGGTCGCTCGCGGGCTGGTCCAAGCGGCGAACGAAAACCCGGCGCTGACCGGCGTCTTCACCACCTATGGCGCTTCGACACCGCTGATCCGCCTCGACATCGATCGCGAGCGGGCCGAGACCTTGGGCATCAGCATCAACGATATCTTCACCGCGCTGCAAGCCACACTCGGTGGGTACCGTGTCAACGATTTCAATAGGTTCGGCCGCACCTGGCAGGTGATTCTGCAGGCCGAAGCAACCGAGCGCATGCATCCCGAGGACATCTTCGAGGTGCATGTGCGCGCGGCAAACGGTTCGCTGGTGCCGATCCGGACGCTGGCCACAACCGAGAATGTGCTCGGCCCGGGTTATATCTACCGCTTCAACAATCTGCGCTCGGTGGCGATCCAGGGGCGCCCGGCCACGGGTTATTCGTCGGGCCAGGCACTGGCCGCGATCGAGCAGGTGTCGGCGGCGAGCCTACCGGCTGGTTTCGGCTATTCGTGGAGCGGTACGGCTTACCAGGAAAAAATCGCCGCCGGACAGACCACTACGATTCTCGCGCTCGCCGTATTGTTCGCTTATCTGGTGCTGGTCGGACTTTACGAATCCTGGGCGATGCCGGCGGCGGTGATAGTGTCGGCGACCGTCGGATTGGCCGGGGCATTCGCCGGGTTGCTACTGACCGGGTTGCCGAACGATGTCTTCGCTCAGATCGGCATCGTCGTGTTGATCGCGCTCGCGGCCAAGAACGCGATCCTGATGGTCGAATTCTCCATGGAGGCTCGGCGCGGCGGGCAGGGCATTGCCGAAGCGGCGATCGACGGGGCACGCGCCCGGTTCCGCGCGGTCATGATGACGTCGTTCGCGTTTATCCTGGGGCTCGTGCCGTTGCTGATTTCGGGTGGCGCCGGTGCGGTCACCCGCCATGCGGTGGCGACGGCCGTATTCTTCGGCATGCTCGCGGCCTCGGTCATCGGCATATTCGTGATCCCCGGCCTTTACGTCGTTTTTCAGCGGCTGCGAGAATTCGTCAAAGGGCGGCTCTTTGTCAGGCGCCGGGGTGGCGAACGCGCGGGGCAGGCCACGAAGACCGCAGCGGAGTAATTCACGCGAGGCGGTGCGGGCTCAATACGTATGCTCTTTTTGTTGCAATGGGGTCAGCGGCGCCGGTCTTGTAATTCCATCGTCACAAGACGAGCGATCGTAATGGCGGTGTAAAATACCCCAATCATCGATTCCAAATTGGCGAGGCTGCGGGCGACGGGATCGAGCGGGACAATGTCGCCGAAACCGGTTGTGGTCAGGGTGGTCAGACTGAAATACAGCATCGTGGCGAGCTCGCTGGGCTGGCCTATGCTGCCAGGGAGGTTGGAGAAGGCAGTACGGTTTAGATCCCAGATCAAGTTGAACGCCGAGGCGAAGATGATGGCGAAATTCAGGTACAGGACGGCGGCGCCTTGCAGGCGGCGCGAGGTGATGCGGCCAGGGGCATAGACCGCATGCGCCACCACCCAGCTCAGTGCCAGGAAGGTGAGGATGCCACCGCCGTGGCGGAGCACGCTCGCGACGGTTAATGACAGTTGCGACCGGGCCGAGAAGCTCGCCAAATTAGCCGCAAGTCCCAGAACAATGATCGCAATCGCGCCCCGCCGATAGGACAAAATAACGACGATCACGATCACCGCGAGCACCAGTGACTGGGCAAGCGGCCGCGCTACCGGCACCCCTTTCGCCGCGAGGGGGGCCGCGAGAAACACCATGCACAGCTCGAGAGACAGCAACAGCGTCAGGCTCGGATCTCTAATCCGATCCTGCCACGCCCGAACCCGCCTTCGCATGGTGACGACGACCGAGTCCTGTCGATAACCCTGCAGGGTGCCACCCCCCGCCGCTGTGTCCGTTAACGACTGATCTTTCGATAACTGAACGAAATATCACCGCGTTGACAAACGATTTTCTCAATCGACGGCGCGCGGACTCGTTGAGCCCAGAACTGCTTTCGGCGGTTGACCCTCACCGGATTCTGCGTTCGGAGATCGCGACCCGCAGGCGACCCGGAGCGCCCGCGGAATAGCGCAGCGTTCGGTCCACCCCCGACGTTCGACCGAAGCGGTTACTTAGCCGGGTCGGCGATGTAGACGACCAGGTTCTGATATTGTTCGCAGGTGGTGCCGCCGCAGATCTTTTTGATCGCGTTCAGCTGCTCCTCGGCGCGCGCGATATCGCCCTTGATCACATAAGCTTCGCCCAGATACTCACGGACTTGCGCGTAGTGCGGGTCGAGCCGCACCGATTTCAAATAATAGCCGATGCCCTCATCCACCCGACCCATTCGCCGCGTCGCGTAACCGCGGTAATTAAGCGCCACAGCGGTATCCGGATCCTTCATCAGATCGAGCACGGCAATTACTTCCTGATAGCGGTGGGCCTTGATCAGCGCCTCGGCGTAATCGGTCAGTGCCTCATCGGGGACGACCCCGTTCTCGGCCCTGACGCATTTCTGGCTGCGGCTGTCCCAGACCTCGCCTTTGCCGCAGGCCGGCGTGTTCGACCGGTCGCTGCCCCCGCTGCCGCTGTCGGCGAGTGCCGGTCCGGCTGCCATCAAACTCAGTCCAAACCCTACGGCCGGAATGACCCGGCCCCGCACGGCTGGCATCGACATGCGCATGATCGCCTCTCAATGGTCTATCGCGTTTAAGACCTTTTGGACCGCAGGTTTATTCCGCCCCGGCCGAGGCCGCAAGCCGCAAGGGGTGAGCCGGATAAACGCCGAGGATCTTCAGCTCGCGTGAAAAGAACGCCAGCTCCTCAAGCGCCAGAGCGAGCGGGCGGTCGTCGGGGTGTCCCTCGACATCGGCGTAGAATTGCGTCGCGGTAAAGGCGCCACCGAGCATGTAGCTTTCGAGCTTGGTCATGTTGACGCCGTTGGTCGCAAAGCCCCCGAGGGCCTTGTAGAGGGCGGCCGGCACGTTGCGTACGCGGAACAGAAATGTCGTAACCGCCGGGTTTTCGCGCGGCGGCCGCAGCGCCTCGCGCGACATGACCAGGAACCGCGTCGTGTTGTGATCGGCGTCTTCGATGTTCTTTTTCAGGGAGACCAGACCATAGATTTCGCCGGCGAGCTCGGAGGCGATCGCCGCGACCGTCGAGTCGCCGCGCGCGGCAATCTCAGCTGCGGCCCCGGCGGTGTCGGCGGCGACGATCGGTTCGACCCCCAGCTTGCGGATCAGCTTGCGGCACTGCGACAATGCCTGGACGTGGCTTCTGACCGCGCGGATCTTGGCGAGGCTCGCGCCGGGAACGCCCAACAGATGGTGGTTTACCGGCTCGAAATGTTCGCCGACGATATGGAGACCCGAATCCGGCATCAGATGGTGGATATCGGCTACCCGGCCGGCGACCGAATTTTCGATCGGGATCATCGCCAGCCTTGCGCGTCCTTCGCGTACCGCGGCGAATGCGTCTTCGAACTGGCTGCACGGCAGCGTTGCCATAGCCGGAAAAACTTGCCGGCAGGCGAGATCGGAATAGGCACCAAACGTCCCCTGGAAAGAGATCGTCCGCGTCGGGTCTCCGGGTTCGGATCGTTGTTCGGCCATCGTTTACTGCATTTGCTCCATCAGGTGACGAGCGCGCGCGAGATCGGCCGCGGTGTCGACCTGAACCCCGACCTGCGCCGGATCGATCAGGCTCACCGAGATTCGCATGCCGGCCTCGAGCGCGCGCAGTTGCTCCAGTCGCTCACGCTCTTCGAGAATCCCGCGCGGCAGGGCCACAAACCGCTCCAACGCAGTGCGGCGATACGCGTAAAGCCCGATATGTTCGTAATGCGGTCCGTCGCCCCACGGCACTACCGCCTTGCTGAAGTAGAGCGCTCGGGCTGGCTGCCCCGGATCGACAAAGCCGGCAACGACCTTGTTGACAGCGTCGTCGGCCAGTGCTGCGGGATCGTTGTTGACCGCCGCCAGGGTGGCGATGTCGGTCTCGGGGTCGGCGAGCCCGGCGAGAGCCACGCGGATGGCGCCAGGGTCCAGCATCGGCAGATCGCCTTGGACATTGATCGCTGCGTCATAGCGGCGCTGCGGGTCGAGACGCATGATCGCCTGGTGGATGCGGTCGGAACCGGTCGGCAGTTGTGGATCGGTCAATATGGCACGGCCACCTGCGGCCTCGATCGCCGCGAAGATTTCCGCATCACCGCAGGCGACCACGACGGGGGCCACCTCGGCCGCGACCGCGCGCCGCCACACATGAACGATCATCGGCGTCCCGGCGATATCGGCGAGCGGCTTGTCCGGCAATCGCGTCGAAGCAAGCCGGGCGGGAATAAGGATGATCGGGTTTTGCGGCGCGGCGGTAATCACGGCGAGCTTGCGCGGTTCGAATATGGTGAGATCGGCCAGCGACAACATGCCCGGTTCGTCGCATCGCGGGAAGCGTGATATGGCATTTGGGTTTTCGGGGGGAATTCGGTTTCCTGCCGGACCCGGCACGGTGGAACAGAACATCGATGTCTTCGTTCGAGTGGAACAAGGTCATTGCCTCGGTATTGACCGCGCTGATCATCGCCATGGTCGCCGGCATCCTATCGAATATGCTGGTCGAGCCGAAGCCGCTCGAAAAACCGGTGTTCGTTGTTGCCGGCGCGCCGGCATCGTCCGCTTCGACCGAGCAGGCCGCTGCCGCGCCCAAGCTTGAACCGATCACTCCGCTACTCGCCAAAGCCGACCCCAAAAAAGGCGAGGCGTCTACCAAGGTTTGCCAGGTGTGCCACAACTTCACCAAAGGGGGCGCCAACAAGATTGGGCCGGATCTCTGGGGTATTGTCGGCGGTCCGATCGCCGAGGGTCACGACAATTTCGCATTCTCGTCGGCGCTGGAGGCCCATAAGGGGCAGAAATGGGATCCCGAAACGCTGAACCAGTGGCTCGCCAACCCGCAACAATTCGCACCAGGAACAAAGATGACGTTTGCCGGCATGCCAAAAGCGCAGGAGCGGGCCGACGTGATCGATTACCTGCAGAGCTTGAAATAGCGATGCTCAGATGCGTTCTGGTGATCCCCTCCCTCATCTGATCGTCTTGCCCAGCCTTGTGCCGGGCATCCACCGAAGCCGGCAAGGCGCCTGCCGCACCTCGTGCATGGCCGGGCCAACCCGCGGGTCAAGCCCGCGGGCTCAAGGCCTACCGGCCACGACGATTGACGGCGGCGTCGCTCCGCGATTTTCGCCCTAACTGGTATACCCCGCTGCCCGAGATCGACACCTGCCTCGCGCTCGCCTCTGATCTGGCCGACGCCGCCGGGGTTGCGATTCGGCCCTATTTCCGAACCCCGCTCAGAGTCGAAGACAAGCCCGATT
>JAFAHP010000812.1 GCA_019237175.1 Alphaproteobacteria bacterium | reverse complement strand
CAAGGTCTTTCGCTCGGGCCGACACTTTGCCTCTTGGGTCGGCATCACGCCACGCGAGGACTCGACCGCCGGGCGACAGAAGCTCGGCAGGATCAGCCGCGCCGGCGACGAGGACCTGCGGCGCTTGCTGGTGATCGGGGCAACCGCGGTGATCCGCGCTGCCAAGCCGGGCCGCACCGCGCCATGGCTGCTGGCATTGCTGGCGCGCAAGTCGAAGAAGCTCGCGGCGGTCGCGCTGGCCAACAAGATGGCCCGCATCGTCTGGGCCATGACGGTGAGCGGCGAAACTTACCGCCAACCGGCGCAGGCCTGAGCCCGCCCACCACCAAAACCTGGCACACCCGAACCTGGCAAGGACAGCAACCGCAAGATGGCAATCGGTCGATCCGAGGATCGGGAACCCCGTGGAATCCGTTGGTGCTCAGACATCACTGCCCTGTTAGGGACCCGATCCGCGTAACCCATCTGGGCCGGCGGTCATCCGACCGCAGTCACAAAGGCCGGACATATGACTGCAACCGACCAGAGCCGTCGCAGCTGCCACGCCCTTGCGAGCCGGGGGCCGTTCTCTAATCGCATCTCCGTTGTCAACTGTATCTTGATAGCTTCTGCGGCCGCACGGGGTCACGGTTCTCTCCGCGGTCGGAAAGGTCCGCCGCAACATCTGGTTCGAAGCGCGGGCGCTGCAATGTCCACAGCGGGCTTGCGTGGTGTTTTACGCAGCCCAAGGCCCTCCGTCGCAGTCGCCTGCACCCTCGCCCCGTCGGGCAATCATCCCATCCGAGGCGACGCCTGGATGGATCCTGGTGAAGGTATCGTCAGACGGCCAGCTGCTCGGACCAGTGGAATGGCTCCCCCGACCGCCACATGCTATGCAGAATCACGGCAAGTTTTCGGGCGAGCGCCACGCGCGCCTTGCCGGCGTCTGATCGCTTGGCAATCGATCGGGCCCAGTCCTTCAGGACTAAAGCCCGTTTGACCCGCGTCATCAACACCACCGCCGCTTCGTACATCAGCGTACGGGCCAGCGCGTCGCCGCACTTCGATATTCTGCCGCTGCGGTCTATCTCGCCCGACTGATATTGTTTTGGTGTGAGCCCGAGGTGCGCGCCGACGGATCGTGACCGGCCGAAGCGCGCCGGATCCTCGACCATGCTGACATAGGCAAGTACAGATAGCACTCCGATTCCGGGCACGCCCATCAGGTGACGGCACGTGGGGTTCGACTTCACTAGCACGCGTACTGCTTTGTCGAAGGTGGCGGTCTGCTGGCGCAGTTGCCGCCAAGCGGCCAGCATGGGCCGAACGATCGGTGCCACTTCGGCCCGGTCGGCAAGCAGGCCCTCGACGCGCCGGTCGAACGGCAGGCCACGCCCTGCTCCTGGCAGCATACCGAACGTCTTGAGCACACCGCGGAGATGGTTCGACAACCGCGTTGTCATGCCGACGAGCTGGGCTCGCGCTCCCAGCAAGGCACGCGCCCGATGGGAATCGAACGACTTTACATGCACCGACCGATACCATCCCGTACGCATGATCTGCGCCAATCCCCCAGCATCGTTCTGATCGGTCTTATTGATCTGCATTTTGAGCGCCGCCCGCGCATGCCTCGCGTCAAGGCATGTGACGGCGAGACCATGGCTGCGCAACTCATGCACCAGCCATGGCGTCATAGGACCGGTCTCGATACCGATGCGGGCATCGTCTCCGCCATGCCGCCGGACGGTACGCTCGATCTGCTCCGGATCAGAGGTGCACTGGCCGCGCCACAGTCTGCGACCGCAATCGTCCACGACACAGATCGCCGTCAATTTTTGAGAGACGTCCAAACCGATATAGCGGGTCATCGCACAGCCTCCGATGGTGAAAGTCACCGGGCTACAGCGCCCGGAGCGCGGCACTATCGGCGAGCCCGTCTGTTGCCGCGATTACCCGAGTCCACATATGGTATTCCGTGCAAATGGGGCCTTGGTTATATGATCAACACCCTGCCGGGACCCAACGGCCGCAGTGCCGGCAGCCTCACCTGGGGCGGAATTTTCAACACCTACTATTGGCTAGATCCGCACAAGCGCATCGCCGGGGTGTTCTTGAGCCAGCTCCTGCCCTTCGTCGATCATAAAGCCGTCGCCCTCTACGGCGAGTTTGAAAGCGGCATCTATGGCGGGCTGAAGGCGGCCTAACCGGGATAAGCGTGAGG
>JAFAHP010000788.1 GCA_019237175.1 Alphaproteobacteria bacterium | reverse complement strand
TCACATATAAATCGCAATTTGTCAATCGGAATATCCCCTCTGCTCCGCCTCTAGTGGCGGCGGCCCAACCCTCGTCGGCGCGCGCGAGAATCAGGGGCGGGATCGTCAGTGCGAGCGCTGCAGCGGTCTTGAGGTTGATCACCAGCTCCAACCTGGTCGGCTGCTCGACCGGCAGATCGGCCGGTTTGGCCCCCGTTAACACGGCCTTGCCAGTATCCGATGCCGGCGTCACGTTGTCGGCGTCGTTTTCGGTCTGGTGATCGGCGCTTGGACATCACGGCCCCAAGAGCGACTGCAGGGGTGGAACCGCGAGGTCGGCTCGGCACGATCGCGGCGTGGCTTTTTGCTTGCTGCGGCCTGATCTTTCTAATGGTGGTGATCGGCGGCATCACGCGGCTCACCTTGTCCGGATTGTCGATCACCGAATGGCGGCCGGTCGTCGGCATCGTCCCACCGCTCTCCGCCGCCGACTGGGCGTCAGAATTCGCGAGATACCAACAGATCCCCGAATACCGGATCGTTCATTACGGGATGACGTTGGAAGAGTTCAAAAGCATTTACTGGTGGGAGTATGCTCATCGGCTATTGGGGCGGCTAATCGGCGTCGCTTTTGCCGGGCCCTTTGCTTGGTTTCTGGTGCGCGGCCGGCTGCCGCGACGGCTGGTGGCGCCGCTCTGCGGCGTTCTGCTGCTCGGCTTTGCACAAGGCGGGCTCGGCTGGTACATGGTCGCGAGCGGGCTGGCTGACCGTCCGGAGGTCAGCCAGTACCGGCTCGTCGCCCATCTCGCACTGGCTCTTTTGATTTACTCGACGATCCTTTGGGTGGCGCTCGGCATCGTATCGACCCTCCTCCCTCACCCGCAAGCGAGGGAGGGAAGGGTGGGCGCAGGCTGGCGGCGGGCGGCCGAAGCCGTGATCGGGCTGATCGGATTGACGATTGCCGCCGGCGGGTTTGTCGCCGGCACCCGCGCAGGACTCACCTACAACACCTTCCCGTTGATGGACGGCAGGTTGGTGCCGGAGGGCTATGCCCAGCTCCACCCGTTCGTCTTGAATTGGTTTGAGAACATCGCGGCGGTGCAGCTCGACCACCGCCTGCTCGCTCTCGCGACGGCGGTTGTCGTCTTGCTGGTGTGGTGGGCGGGTTGGCGTGCGCTCCTGCCGCGACCGGTTCGCGTCGCGCTGTACGGGGTCATCGCCGTGAGCGCGCTGCAGGTGGCGCTCGGCATCGCGACCCTTGTGCTCGTCGTTCCGGTCCCGATCGCGGCTGCGCATCAGGCGGGAGCCGTGCTGCTCCTGACCGCAGCGATCGTCTTTCGCCACACCTTGCGTCGAGGTGCGCCGATGGACGCGAAAGCGCGGGCGCCCATATAGTCTTCATCCGCCGCGGGAGAAGACGATGGCCGATGACGGCGCCTTTCCGGCAAAGCCCCTGGAAGACTGGGCGCGCCTTGCGCAGTCCGAGCTGAAAAGCAAACCGCTAGAGAGCCTCGATTGGGCTACTCCCGAAGGCATCCTGGTCAAGCCGCTCTACACTGCCGACGACCTCGCCGCCATCGAGTGCTCGGGGATGCCGGGGTTTCCGCCCTACCTGCGCGGGGTCAGGGCGACGATGTACGCGAACCGGCCGTGGACGGTCCGGCAGTATTCCGGGTTCTCGACGGCCGAGGAGTCGAACCGGTTCTATCGCGACAATCTGGCAGCCGGGCAGATGGGGCTGTCGGTCGCGTTCGATCTGGCCACCCATCGCGGCTACGACAGCGACCATCCGAGAGTCGTCGGCGATGTCGGCAAAGCCGGTGTGGCGATCGACTCGGTCGAGGACATGAAGATCCTGTTCGACGGCATCCCGCTCGAGCGGATGAGCGTGTCGATGACGATGAACGGCGCGGTCCTGCCGGTGCTCGCCGGCTACATCGTCGCCGCCGAGGAGCAGGGTGTCGCGCAGGAGAAGCTCACCGGCACGATCCAGAACGACATTCTCAAGGAGTTCATGGTCCGCAACACCTATATCTACCCGCCTGCCCCGTCGATGCGCATCGTTGCCGACATCATCGAATACACCGCCCGGCACATGCCGAAGTTCAATTCGATCTCGATTTCCGGCTATCACATGGAGGAGGCGGGTGCCACCGCAGTGCAGGAGCTGGCATTCACCTTGGCCGATGGCCTCGAATACGTGCGGTCGGCGCTGTCGCGCGGGCTCGCAGTCGACGATTTCGCCCCGCGGCTGTCGTTCTTCTTCGGGATCGGCATGAATTTCTTCATGGAGATCGCGAAACTGCGGGCGGCGCGGGTGCTGTGGGCGCGCCTGATGCAGCAGTTCGCCCCGAAAAACCCTGCGAGTCTCGCATTGCGGATGCATTGCCAAACTTCCGGCGTCAGCCTGACCGAGCAGGACCCGCACAACAACATCATCCGCACGACATTGGAGGCGCTCGCCGCGGTGCTCGGCGGCACCCAGTCGCTGCATACGAACTCGTTCGACGAGGCCTTGGCCTTGCCGACCCCGGCCTCGGCGAGGGTCGCCCGCAACACCCAGCTGATCCTTGCCGAGGAGACCGGCATCCCGCACGTCGTCGATCCGCTCGGCGGCAGCTATTACGTCGAGAGCCTGACGCAATCGATCGGGGCGGCGGCTAAGGCGCTGATCGACGAAGTCGAGGCGATGGGCGGGATGACCAAAGCGGTCGAAGCCGGGATGCCGAAATTGCGCATTGAAGAAGCCGCGGCGCGTCGCCAGGCCAGGATTGACCGCGGCGAGGAGACGATCGTCGGGGTCAACAAATACCAGCCGGACGAAGCCCCCGCGGTCGAGCTGCTCGATGTCGACAATACCGCCGTCCGCGCGCAACAGATCGAGCGGCTCGCGCGGGTGCGCAAGAGCCGCAACCCGGAGCGCTGCCGCGCTGCGCTCGCGGCGCTGACCAAGGCGGCGAAGAGCGGCGATGGCAATTTGTTGGCGTTGGCAATCGAGGCGGTCCGGGCGCGCGCGACGGTCGGCGAGATCTCTGAGGCGCTCGAAAAGGTGTTCACTCGCCACCGCGCACAGATCCGCGCCGTGAGCGGTGTCTATGGCGGGCAATACGAAGGCGACGAAGGCTTCCGCCGGGTGCAACGGCAGATCGAGGCGTTTGCCGGCGAAGAGGGGCGGCGGCCGCGCATGCTGGTCGCCAAATTGGGTCAGGACGGCCACGACCGCGGCGCCAAAATCATCGCCACAGCCTTTGCCGATATTGGCTTCGATGTCGATATCGGGCCGCTGTTCCAGACCCCGGAGGAAGCCGCCCGCCAAGCGGTCGAGAACGACGTCCACATCGTCGGCGTCTCCAGCCAGGCGGCCGGGCACAAGACCCTCGTCCCCGCGCTGATCGAAGCGTTGAAGCGCGAAGGGGCCGGCGACATCCTTGTGGTGGTCGGCGGCGTGATCCCGCCTAAGGATTATGGGTTTCTGAAGAAGGCCGGGGTCAGCGCGATTTTCGGTCCGGGCACCAACATCCCGCAAGCCGCTACCGAGATCCTGTCACTGATCCAAAAGCGCCGCCTCGCCGCTTGAGTGTCAGAGCGTGGCAATCCTCCTCATGGGATGAGGAGGATCTTGCCGATATGCGTGCTCGATTCCATCAGGCGATGCGCGTCGGCGGCCTCGGCCAGCGGGAATTGCTTGTAAGTAAACGGGCGTAGTTTGCCGGCCGTCCAGAGCGGCCAGACCTTCTCCTTCAATGCGGCAATGATCGCGGCTTTCTCCGCTACGCTGCGCGAGCGCAAAGTCGAGCCGGTCACCGTCAGATGCTTGCGCTGGATCAGGCCAAAATCGGTCTCGACCTTGCTGCCATGCATCAGTGCCACAAAGCAGAGTCGGCCCTCATGCGCCAGAAGGTCGAGCTGGCGCGGGATGTAGTCGCCGCCGACCATGTCGAGGATCGCATCGACGCCGCGGCCGTTGGTGAAGTCCTTGCCGACCCGCACGAAATCCTCGGTGCGGTAGTTGACCGCGACATCCGCGCCATAG
>JAFAHP010000506.1 GCA_019237175.1 Alphaproteobacteria bacterium | reverse complement strand
TGCCGTTTCCCTGCCAAGCCGTCGATTCTCGCCGCGCATCAGTACCAAGCACCTGATTCACCTAGGCTTTTTGCTCCAGGCTTGGCCTCGAAAAAAAATTTTACCCTGAGTTTTCCCGTGCGGCAGGGAAACGGGAGGTTCAATCTTACAGCGCCGGCGGGCGCAGCACCGAGATGTCCGGGGCCGGGCGCAGCATTGCCTCGGTTCTGGCCTGCAAGGTCGGGAAGTCGACGTCCTCGACGATTTCGCGCACGACGAGCCCGCCAGCGGTAACGTCGATGACCGCCAGATCGGTGTAGATCCGGCGGACGACGCCGGCGGCTGTCAACGGCAACTCGCACTGCCGGCGGATGCGCGGCGCGCCGGCTCTGGTCGTGTGCTCGACCAGTACCCGGATCTCCTTGGCGCCGACCGCCAGATCCATGGCGCCGCCGACCCCGGGCGGGAAGCTCGGATCGTCGGTCGTCCAGTTCGCCAGATCACCCGCCTCGGAAACCTCGAAAGCGCCGAGCAGCGCCAGATCGAGATGGCCGCCGCGGATCATCAGGAACGAGTCGGTGTGGTGGACATAACTGCCGCCTGTCACGAGCGTGATCGGCTGTTTGCCGGCGTTTATCAAATCCCAGTCGATCTCGTTGTCGCCAGGCGCGGGACCGACTCCCAGGATCCCGTTCTCGCTGTGCAAGACGATCTCGCGATCGGCCGGGATGAAATCGGCAACCATTGTCGGCAGACCGATCCCGAGATTTACATAGGCGCCGTCGGCAAGGTCTTGCGCGGCCCGCCAGGCGATCTGACGACGATTGAGCGGCATCAAACCCTCTCTTGTCTCAAACCGGCACCTCGACCAGACGGTCGACGAAGATACCAGGGGTGATCACCATTTCAGGATCAATCTCGCCGAGCTCGACAATGTGGCGTACCTGGGCGATCGACAGGCTCGCCGCCATGGCCATTGTCGGATTGAAATTGCGCGCTGATTTGCGGTAGGTCAGGTTACCCCAGCGATCCCCGCGATCGGCGGCGAGCAGCGCGACATCGCCCTTGAGTGGCTTTTCCAGCACATGAATGCGCCCGTCGATCTCGCGGTGCTCCTTGCCGTCGGCGAGGCGCGTTCCCACCGAAACCGGCGAATAGAAACCGCCGAGACCGGCGGCTGCGCAGCGCATTCGTTCGCTGATGATTCCTTGCGGCACGAGTTCGAGTTCAATTTCGCCCTTCGCGTACAGCTCCTCAAACACCACAGAGCCGGCACTGCGCGGAAACGAGCAGATGATCCGCCTGACGCGCCGCGCCGCGAGCAATGCTGCAAGCCCGGTCCGCCCGGTCCCAGCGTTATTGGCAACGACCGTCAAATCGCGAGCCCCTTGCTCGATCAAGGCTTCGCACAAAGCGTTGGGCAGGCCGGCGCCGCCGAACCCGGCACACAAGACAACCGCACCGTCGGGGGTCCCGGCTACTGCGTCGGCGAGGCTGCGCACCCGCTTGTCGATCACGGCCGGCCGGCCCGGTTCAGAACGCGACCATGTCGCCGCCCTTCAGCGCCAGCATCTTCCGCGCCTCGTCAGGGGTAGCGATCTCAAGCGACAAATTCTCGACGATCGCACGGACTGCCGTGACTTGATCGGCATTGCTCTTGGCGAGCTTGCCTCTGCCAATCCATAGCGAATCCTCCAGCCCGACCCGGACGTTGCCGCCCATGATGGCGCCCATCGACACCAGCGGCAGCTGATGCCGGCCGGCGGCGAGGATCGACCAGGCATAGGCATCGCCAAACAGCTTGTCGGCAATCCTCTTCATGTGGACGAGGTTTTCGGGATCGGCGCCGATGCCGCCGAGGATGCCGAAGATCGTCTGCACGAAGAGCGGCGGCTTGACCAAGCCCCGGTCGAGAAAATGTGCGAGATTGTAGAGATGGCCGACGTCGTAGCATTCGAACTCAAACCGGGTGCCACACGCTTCGCCCAGATCCTTCAGGATCCGCTCGATGTCGGCAAAGGTGTTGCGGAAAATAAAGTCGCGCGTCATTTCGAGATGACGCTGCTCCCATGGATGCTTGAACTCCTTGTATTTTTCGAGCAGCGGGAAAAGTCCGAAATTCATCGAACCCATGTTTAGCGAGGACATCTCGGGCTTGGCGCGCAACGGAGCGGCAAGACGCTCTTCCAGCGTCATACCGTGCCCGCCGCCAGTCGTGATGTTGATCACCGCGCCG
>JAFAHP010000502.1 GCA_019237175.1 Alphaproteobacteria bacterium | reverse complement strand
CAAGCGCGGCTCGCCATAGTCGCGGCGGGCGTCTTGCACAATCACCAGTTGGGCCACCCGTTCGAATGACAGCCGGTGCCCGGCAACGTTTCTTGCGTCCTTCTCTCCGGGTCGAAGGTGATAGCCATATAGCAAATAATGCTACAGCATAAATTCCGGGCCGTCAATAATATTCGTTATATATTAAATATATCTGGACTGGACTTGCCCCCGATCAGCCGCTGCTAAATCACACACAAGATATACAAAAAGGTCATTTCAGCCGAAATACAAAAGGCCATTTCAGCCGAAGCGCTTCCAAGCCGCCTGCCGCGACACGGCCAGCGCCTGTCCGATTGTTGCCCAGCTCACCTCGCGCTCACGGAGGATATCGACGATATCCTGCATGCCCGCGTCGACTCTCTCGAATGCGCCGTTGTATCCGGAAAGGGTCTTCAGCAGCGTCTCGGTCGGCGCATTAACCGGCAACAGCGGATTTGGCACTTCTCGCGACGCCGGCGGCGCTGGTGCCCCGGTAACTGCCTTCTTCTCGATGATCCCCTGACAGAGCTGCACGCACTCGTCGCAAATGAACACGCCGGGTCCCGAAACCAGCGTCTTCACCTCCAGTTGCGATTTTCCACAAAAGGAACAGTGATATAGACGGGCATCTGATTTTGGCACGGGTCATCCTCCGTCAACGCGAAGATGACAGTCAACCATGCGTTGACGGATTGTGTCAATCGTGTTTTGACGGTGTTTGGGGGTGACGGTTCGGCTGATGAGCGATCGCGAGTTTCAGGCGTTCGCGGCGGCGCGCACAGATCCCTGATGCACAACCCCGGTATCGGCCGGCCCGTCGATCCACATCCGGAACCACGATTCCAGCATCAACAGCGCCCACAGCCGGTTCTGGTGATCGGCGCGGTATGAGCAATGCTGGTCGAGCAGCCCGCCGACGTAGCCTCGGCGGAACAGCCCGCGCTGCCGCGCGCTTTGCGACAGCAGCGTATCGTAAGCCATTTCTTTGAGTTCGGCGCGAAACCAACGGTCGATCGGGCAACCGAAACCGCGTTTTGGGCGATACAGCACGGGGCGCGGCAAATACGGCTTCATCGCCGATTTGAAAAGCGCCTTTAGCGCCCCCCTTCTCATCCTGACGGCGGCGGGCAATGCCGCCGCCCATTCCATCAGCTCATGGTCGAGGAGGGGCGAGCGCGCTTCCAGCCCATGCGCCATACCGGCGACATCGATCTTCACCATCAGATCATCGGGCAGATAGGTGTGAATATCGGCGCGATTGGCGCCGGCGGCGAGACTCGCGGCATCGTCAAAATATGGCGCCACCAGTGTTGCGGCTGGCCGGCCGAGATAGCTCTCCATCGCCGCGCCGTAGCCCGCTTCCTTGTCGTCATCGCCAAAAAACGCCAAGGTCGGAAGATAGCGATCAGCCGGCGACGAAGCGGGCGCCATCAAGGCGGTGCGGATCCGGCGCAGCTTGAAACGTCGTTGCAGAGCCGACGGTGCCATTTCGATCAGCCGCGCTATCCCGAGACGGCCTGCCCGCGGCAGATGGTCCATCTGGTCGAGCCAATGCATCGCCTTGTAGCGGCCATAGCCGAGGAAGCACTCGTCGCCGCCATCCCCGGTCAAAGCTACGGTCACGTCGCGGCGCGCCATTTCGGACACGTACCAGGTCGGGATTGCCGACGGGTCGGCGAACGGCTCGCCGTAGTGCCACACCAGACGCGGCAACACCGAGACCGCGTCGGGTTCGACCACCAGCTCTCGGTGGTCGGTGCCGTAGCGTTGCGCCACCATGCGGGCGTAGTGCCTTTCGTCGTAATGCTTATCGGCAAACCCGATCGAAAAGGTTTTGACCGGCCCGCCCAGGCAACGCGACATCATCGCGACAACGGCAGAGGAATCGACCCCGCCCGACAGGAAAGCGCCGAGCGGCACGTCGGAAATCAGGCGCAAACGGACTGCCTCCTGCAGCCGCTCGACCAGTTCGCCGCGCAGCTCGGCCGGCTTGCGGCGAAGATTGCGCGCCACGCTCCGCGGCAGCTCCCAGTAGCCGATGGGTTCGGACGAATAGAACCTGCTGTCTTGGTCCAGCTCGATGATCAAATAATGCGCGGCCGGCAATTTATTGATGCCGGCAAACGCCGTCATCGGCGCCGGGACATACTGGAATGTCAGAAAACGGTCGATTGCATCAAGATCCGGTTCGCGCCGGAGATCGGGCCAGGTAAGAAGCGCCTTGATCTCCGAACCGAAGACGAGTCCCGATCCCGTACGGGCCCAATAGAGCGGCTTCTTGCCCAAGCGATCCCGTGCGAGGACCAGGCGGCGCACGCGGCGATCCCACAAGCCCAAGGCGAACATTCCGCGCAGCCGCGGGAAAATTCCCGGCCCCCAGGCGTGCCAGCCGTTGACGATGACCTCGGTGTCGCTGCGGCTGCGGAACCCGTAGCCGAGGGCCGACAGCTCGCGCCTGATCTCGGCAAAATTGTAAACCTCGCCGTTGTAAGTGATCCACACACTGCCGTCGGCGCTCGGCATCGGCTGATGTGCGGCCGGAGAAACATCAATAATCGACAGGCGGGCGTGCGCGAGCCCAGCGATGCCGTCGCTCCACACACCTTCATCATCGGGGCCGCGATGGCGCAGCGGCGCGATCATGCGCCACAGCCTGGCTTCGAGCTCGTTGGTGGCCGGGGCAGGACCGTCGATCACAAAACCCGCAATCCCGCACATCGCGAGCCTTTCCCAAGCGTCCGGCGATGATCCCGCGCGACCTATCGAGGGGCCGCGCGGCGAAAGGCTCCGGTCATTTCTCCCGAGCGCCGGAAGCCGAGCCTGCTTCGGCCAAGGTCTTGGTCATTTCAAGAAACTGCTGCCGGATTCGGGGCTCGGCAATCGCGTAATAAAGGCGAATGAATTCGATGGTCTCCGGCCTTTGCAGGTATTCGCGCCAGCGCTGGTCCTCCGGGCTGATTTCGGCATCTTCCGAGCGCAAATCACCAAAGAAATAAGAAATCGGGACGCCGAGTATCTCGGCCATCGCCGACAACCGCGACGCGCTGACGCGATTAGCGCCGCCCTCGTACTTTTGCACCTGCTGAAAGGTCAGACCGAGCGCGTTTGCCAAAGTTTCCTGGTTCATGCCCAACAGCAGGCGACGCATCCTGATCCGATTGCCGACATGAACATCGATCGGGTTCGGCACGCCTGTGCCGCGCCCGTATTTCGCGGCCGCCTTCGGCTCGTCGTCAGATCTTGCCGCGTTTTTCAACCTTTCCCCCTCGCAGCGCCACTCGTCTCAACTAGCATCTGGCTCGTTCCGGACGCAAGCTACATTCGACAATTCGCACGGAAATGCGAGCGCAGCCTTTGCTGAACTTAAGCAAAGGTTGAACGGCAGCAGCTCGACCGCTCCTACCCGCGGCAACGGGGCGCTTGCCCCTGCCAGCGCTCCGACCGTCACCTATCCCTGGAAACGCGGTCGTCATAACCGCGCTTGTTGCTGATAAACATCAGCGCCATCAGGCCAAAACCGAGAGCAAGTGTCGTGACAGCGCCAAATCCCAGCGCCAGCCAGCCGGCGGTGCTGATCTCGGAGGCTCCGAGCTCGTCCCAAAAGATCCCGATTGCAACCGCTACCGCCACTACCGCGAAAACAGCAACGGCAACCGCAATCCACGTCGACATCGCGCGCATCGATCTCTCCTTGTGGCACCGAGACGGGACGGCTGCCGCCGAACCCCGATGGCTATGTCGCGGCCGACGCGGCTCGCCGCAAATCTTCGACGAAGCGCCCTATCTCGCGATGCCGGATCTCTTCGTCAGGCGCCCGCAACAGCGCCGACGGATGCACCGTCGCAAGCGCGTACGGCGCGAGGTTGAACGGCACAAACCGGCCGCGATCCCTGGTCACGCGAAAGGCGCTGCCAAACAGGCCCTGCGCCGCGGTCGCCCCGAGGGCGACGACGACCGACGGGGCGATCGCCTTGATTTCGGCATCGAGCCACGGCAAGCAGGCGGCGATTTCAACCGCCCCCGGCTTGCTGTGAATACGTCGCGTACCGCGCGGAACCCACTTGAAATGCTTGACGATGTTGGTGACCCAGACACGCGAGCGGTCGATACCCGCCGCGACCAGACAGCGGTCGAGCAGCTTGCCGGCGGGACCGACAAACGGATGTCCCGCGCGGTCTTCGGCATCGCCCGGCTGCTCGCCGACCGGCATGATGCGTGCGTCGGAGGGCCCCTCGCCAAACACCGTCTGAGTCGCCTTTCGGTAGAGCAGGCAGCCCGTGCAGTGGGCGGCGGCTGCCCGCAAATCATCAATCGTCTCTCGCACCCTTCCCTCCCCCGCATGCCGCGTAGCCGCCGGACGTCGGCCCTCCCCCGGATTTGGTCCGGGGGCCCCCACCGGGGCGGCGATTGCGGGGGTGACGGCGCGATCTGGCGGTTTGTGGGTTTCGGACGACACGCGGACGCCTCTCCGGGCAATCTGCCCTGATATCGGATAAACGCGTCGAAGCGTGGTCTCGCTCAAAATCGGCAGCGAATGTCCACACCACGCGCGAAAGCCGCTTACCTCGCACTGGCCGCCATGGCAGATTGCCGGCCGCCCGCCATCCCGACGGAGAAGTGAATGCCAACCAACAGCCCACACCCCGA
>JAFAHP010000696.1 GCA_019237175.1 Alphaproteobacteria bacterium | reverse complement strand
TTCTGTATCGTAACCGCGGATCACGGCTGGCAAATTTGCACCGCGGGGATGACATATGATCACTACCCTATATTGAGCTTGGTAGCTTATAGGGAGTTCGGCCTGATGAGAATTGACGGTCGATTCGTTTCACTTAGGGATTGCTGCCCGCCGTAATGGACGACAACATTGGTCACTTCCCTTGCGGTTCGACCCATCGCGTGGCTTGGAACTTGGCGAGATCGGGGGTTTGCGTCAAATCGAGAAGATTGGCCAGGAGCCGGACCCCCGGCGCAAATTGCCCTTTGGTGTTGATATGACTGCCGGCGCGTTGGCTCGTTGGCGCCAGCCGCCCAGCGCCGAGCATTTGATTGAGGAGGCTAAGCGCCGGACCGGTCTGAGCGATTTCGGCGACCTCCCGTTTGAGCAACCAATGCGGCTGTTTCTCCAAGCTTTGAGCGAGGAGGCTGATCTAAGTCTGTTTGGCGGCGCGGCGGTGCGCTGGGATACGGTGCGGTTCTTGGGGAACCTGCTGCGCCTCCAGGACGAGGAGAAGCGCTCGCCCGAGATCCTTGACCAACGGATCGAGCCGCCACTGGTGATTGCGGGCCTTCCGCGCTCGGGCACGACTTTTCTGCACAGCTTGCTGGTCGAAGACGATACGAACATCGTGCCGCGCGTCTGGCAGCTGATCCACCCTTATCCGCCGCAGAGCGCGGGACAGCAGGGCGTCACCGACCGCCGACAGCAGCGGGTCGCACGTCAACTGAAGATGTTTCAGATGCTGGCGCCGCAATTCCGCCGACTGCATCCGATCGAGGCGTCGTCGCCTCAGGAATGCTCAGAGATTACGGCGCACATCTTTGCCAGCCTGCGCTTTGATACGACTTACCGCATCCCGAGTTATCGAATGTGGCTCGACGCCACCGGACATCTCGATGCTTACCGCTTTCACAAGCGTTTCTTGCAGCATTTGCAACATCAACGCGGTGGCACGGGACGGTGGGTACTCAAATGCCCCGACCACATCTTCGCGCTGCGCGCATTACGCGCCGTCTATCCCGATGCCAATGTTGTATTCGTGCATCGCGACCCGGTGGCTGTGCTGGCTTCGGTGGCCAGGCTCACGGAAGTGCTCCGCCGGCCTTTCAGCCGCCACGTCGATCGTCTCGCTGTTGGCCGCGAAGACAGCAACCGCTGGTTGGTGGCGACCGAGCTGATGGTCGCTGCGGCAGACGAGACACATTCATTCGCGCAGCCCATTTTCCACGTCCATTACCCCGAGCTGGTGGCCGATCCCGCCGGGATGATAGAGGCACTCTATCGCCACTTCGGCCATACCGCGCCTGTCGATTTGACCGCGCGCATCAAGTATCGAGTGGCGGCGAACCCGAACGGCGGATACGGCCGCCGCCGTGCGCGGCTCGAAGATTACGGGCTCGATCCCGCTCAGGAGCACCGGCGCTATGCGCGGTACATGGCGCGTTTCGGGATCAGCACCGAGCCGGCACGACAGGGCTCGTGACCAGGGTGCCTCGTCGCTTTGCCGCCAACCCCGGTGTTGCGGGCGGGCGACGACTCGTAGCCGTTATGGGGGCGTGCTGCGGTGTCCCAGTTCAACCCGGCGGCCCGCCGCATGGCTCTGAGCCAACCCTCCGATCACCCTTGCTTAGTAGGGCTTCAAAGCCCGATGAGCCATTTCGTGATCCACACCAGCACTAGCCCAAGCGCCAGCAAATAACCGGCGATCACGGTCCGTCGCCACCAAATGCCGAACGGGGGCTTAATCCAACCCGAGGCGACGAATGCGGCCGTCAGCAGAAGAACGACCACCGCAAGGAACTGCGGTCGATCGGGAATGGGCATCAAGGCACCGGCTCAGTGAGATTGCGCCTCGAGTTCGACAGCGCCAACGGCAAATTCGGCCATCGAGCCGAGGCTTCAAGTGCAGGCCAAACCGCGTCGCCTGCTTATCCCGCGGCGATCGGCTCGATCAGGCTCGGGTCGTTGTTCTTGACGTTGCCGACCCGGGGA
>JAFAHP010000471.1 GCA_019237175.1 Alphaproteobacteria bacterium | reverse complement strand
GTCCTCGATCAGGACGGTGTAGTTGGTCGGTGTTCCCTCGTCATCGATGGTCAGCGAGCCGCGTCGGTCGGGCAAGGTTCCGTCGTCGACGACGGTCACACCCGGGCTCGCGACCCTCTCGCCGATCAGTCCCGAGAAAGCCGAGGTCTTCTTCCGGTTGAAATCGCCTTCAAGGCCGTGACCGACGGCTTCGTGCAGCATCACGCCCGGCCAGCCCGGCCCGAGCACGACCATCATCTCGCCCGCCGGAGCCGGTACCGCGCCGAGATTAACCAGGGCCTGGCGCAAGGCCTCGTCGACCTCTCTCTGCCAGTGCTCGGGATCGAGATAGCGCCCGTAGGCCATGCGCCCGCCCGAACCCGAAGAGCCGGTTTCCATCCGGTCGCCCTCGCCGACAACAATCGAGACGCCGAGCCGGACCAATGGCCGGATGTCGGCCACCCGGCGGCCGTCGGCGCGGATGATCTGGACCGCCTGCCATACCCCGCTCAAAGACGCCATGACCTGCTTGACGCGTGGATCGCGGCTGCGGGCATAGGCATCGATTTCGCCGAGGAGCCGCGTCTTGGCGCCCAGATCGACCGCCCCCAACGGGTTCTGATCGGTATAAAGGCTGCGATTGGTTCCGGGCGGCGGTCCAGCCATCACCCCGGCATAGCCATGCGCCACCGCCCGGACGGTCGCGGCAGCCCGGCGGATCGCCGGCTCGGACAGGTCGGAGGCGTGGGCGTAGCCCGCCGCCTCGCCGGCCACGGCGCGCAATCCGAAACCCTGCGTCGTGTCGAAGCTGGCGCTTTTGATGCGTCCGTCATCGAGCGCCAGGCCTTCGGATTGGCTGTATTCGAAGAACAGCTCGCCGTCGTCCATTGCGGAAAGCGCCTCGGCGACGATCGCCTCGACCCGGCGCTGATCCATCCCGGTGCGCTCGAAAAACAACTCGTCGGTGACGGCGAGATCGGACATGCACAACTCCCTTGTTGCCAAGGCCCAATATGGTCGCCCCTCATCGCGAGCGAAAGCCGCGATTACACCCGGTAGCGTCGGGAGCAAAATCCCGCAGCAATGATGCGGCGGCTTGACGCAATAGGCTCAGCCGGTTGTGGCATGTGTCGACGATGGTGTAGGTTCCCCGTGGCTCTGCGCGGCAACGGTAGGGTTGCAGTGTCGGGTGGCGGGACAGGTCGAGTGAAAAACTCCCGCTTCTCCCAGAAACTGGCGGGGAAGCTGGTGCAAGAGGTCGACCGATCGGCTGACAGCGGCGGATCAGAGGCGGCCGAGAGATGAAGCGGTTGGCGGGATTACTGACAAAGAGCCAAGCGGCGCGGGTTATCTTTGTGCTGCTGCTGGCCACGTTTCTGACGGGGACGCTGGCGGCGATTGCGTGGGCGGAAGCGCCGCATCCGTGGCAATTGGGCATGCAGCCGCCGGCGACGCCGGTCAAGGACCGGCTGAACGCGTTCCACAACGAGCTTTTGGTGATCACCTTTCTGATCGCCGGATTCGTAATGGCGTTGCTGCTCTATGTGATTATTCGCTTCAATCACCGCCGCAATCCAGTTCCCTCGCACACCACCCACAACCCGGTCATCGAGATCATGTGGACGGTCGTTCCGGTGCTGATACTCGTCATCATCGCCATCCCGTCGTTCAAACTGATGTATTACATGGACCGGGTGCCCAACCCCGACATGACGATCAAGGTCACCGGTCACCAATGGTATTGGTCATACGAATATCCTGATCAAAAGGACCTGGCGTTCGACAGCAACGTCATTCAGGACGCCGATCTGAAGCCAGGTCAGAAACGACTGCTGGACGTCGATAACCCGCTGGTGGTGCCGATCCACACGAGTGTGCGGGTTTTGGTGACAAGCACCGATGTCATTCACAGCTGGTTTATTCCGGCCTTTGGTGTCCAGGAATACGCGATCATTGGCCGGCTCAACGAAAGCTGGTTCAATGTCGACCATGAGGGCACCTATTACGGCGAGTGCAACCAGATCTGTGGCATCAATCACGCCTTTATGCCGATCAAGATCGTGGCGTTGTCGAAGGAAGATTTCCGCAAATGGCTCGCCACCGCCCAAAAGAAGTTCGCCCATAACAATACCAACGGCGCCGGGTTGCGCTTAGCCGCCGAATCGCCGGCGTCCGGCAATTGAGAGCAAGGGGTCCCCGATGACATACGAGCGGGAAGCGAGCGCCGTCGCTGTCCATGATTACGGAGCAACCGGCCACGGCGCTCATTACCCCGGGTTTTTTCGACGCTGGCTGTTCTCGACAAATCACAAGGACATCGGCACGCTTTATCTGACCTTCGCGGTGTGCGCCGGGGTAATCGGCGGCGCGTTTTCGGTCGCGATGCGCATTCAACTGATGCATCCCGACAATCACTTCATCAGCAACCACGAGATTTACAATGTTCTGATCACCGCACACGGGCTGATCATGATTTTTTTCACGGTCATGCCGGCGATGATCGGCGGTTTTGGCAATTGGTTCGTGCCGCTGATGATCGGCTCGCCCGATATGGCGTTTCCGCGGTTGAACAACGTCAGTTTCTGGCTGTTGATCCCGTCGTTCGGGCTGTTGTTGGGCTCGGCGTTTGTCGGTGAAGGTCCGGGAGTGGGCTGGACGATTTATCCGCCCCTATCGGGACCGGTGGGAATGCCGGGTCCGGCGGTCGATATGGCGATCTTCTCGCTGCATTTGGCCGGAGCGTCTTCGATCATGGGCGCCATCAATTTCATCACGACTATTTTCAACATGCGCGCCCCGGGCATGACCATGCACAAGATGCCGCTCTTTGTATGGTCGATCCTGGTGACCGCGTTCCTGCTGCTGCTGTCGCTGCCGGTGCTAGCCGGGGCGATCACGATGCTGTTGACCGACCGCAATTTCGGCACTTCGTTTTTCAACCCGGCCGGCGGCGGCGATCCGCTGCTGTTCCTGAACCTGTTCTGGTTCTTCGGACATCCCGAGGTCTACATTCTGATCCTCCCCGGCTTTGGGATGATTTCGCAGATCGTCTCGACCTTTTCGAAAAAGCCGATCTTTGGCTATCTCGGGATGGTCTATGCGATGGTCGCAATCAGCGTTGTCGGGTTTGTCGTGTGGGCCCATCACATGTTCACGACCGGCATTTCGATCGACACGCGGGCTTATTTCACCGCCGCCACCATGGTGATCGCTGTGCCGACCGGCGTGAAGATCTTCTCATGGATCGCGACGACTTGGGGCGGTTCGATCGAATTCAAGACCCCAATGCTGTTTGCACTAGGATTTATCTTTCTGTTCACGATCGGCGGTGTCACCGGCGTGGTGTTGGCCAATGCCGGTGTCGACTTCGCGTTGCATAACACCTACTATGTCGTCGCGCATTTCCACTACGTGCTGTCGCTCGGCGCGGTGTTCTCGATCTTCGCGGGTTTCTATTATTGGATCGGCAAGATGTCGGGTCGGACCTACAACGAAACCCTGGGTAAGATCCATTTCTGGACTTCGTTTATCGGCGTCAACCTGACTTTCTTCCCGATGCATTTCCTCGGGCTCGCCGGGATGCCGCGGCGGATCGCCGACTATCCTGATGCGTTTGCCGGCTGGAACTTTGTCGCATCGATCGGCGCCTACATCTCGTATGCCTCGACCGTGCTGTTCGTATTTATCGTGCTGCAGACCCTGTTCGCCGGGAAACGGGTCGGGGCCAATTATTGGGGTGAGGGAGCAACGACGCTCGAGTGGAAATTGCCGTCGCCCCCGCCGTTCCACAGCTACGAAGAATTGCCGGTCATCGCCTGAGCCGAAGATTCGTTCTGGAGGTTGCGCCTTCGTGTCCAACTTGTCGGAAACCGCGCAGTCGATCCTGCTCCCGACAAACGAGATGTCGACCGCCGAGGTGCACGACTACATCGAAATCCTCAAGCCCCGGGTGATGTCGCTGGTGGTATTCACCGGCTTTGTCGGGCTTGTCGTCGCCCCGGGGCATCTGCATCCGGTGCTCGCTGCGGTCGCGGTGCTCTGCATCGCAGTCGGTGCAGGAGCCGCCGGGGCGGTCAACATGTGGTACGACCGCGATATCGATGCGGTCATGCGGCGCACCGCTGCCCGGCCGTTACCGGCGGGCCGGATGCTGCCGGGCGAGGCGCTGGGCTTTGGCGTCGTGCTTGCGGTCGGGGCGGTGCTGATCATGGCACTGGCAACCAATTGGGTTGCGGCCGGGCTTCTGGCGCTGACCATCGCCTTTTACGTGATAGTCTACACGATCTGGCTCAAGCGGCGGACGCCGCACAACATCGTTATCGGCGGCGCCGCCGGTGCCTTCCCGCCGCTGATCGGCTGGGCAGCGGTCACCGGCGATATCGGCTGGGGTGCCGCTGCTCTCTTCGCGGTTATCTTTTTCTGGACGCCACCACATTTTTGGGCACTGGCGCTCAGTCGCACGGCTGAGTACGCCGCGGCGGGCGTGCCGATGCTGCCGGTGGTGGCGGGCGTGCGCGAGACCAAGCGGCAGATGCTGCTGTACACACTGTTGTTATGGCCGGCAAGCCTGGCGCCTTGGGTGCTCGGCGTGGCCAGTGCGTTCTATGGCGGCGGCGCACTTGCTCTGAGCGCATTGTTTACGGCCTGCGCGGTTCGGGTCTCGCGCGACGACGGTGATCGCGCGGCCCGGCTGATGTTCGGCTTTTCGCTGCTATATTTGCTGCTAATCTTCAGCCTGCTGCTGGTCGATCATGCCGGGGTCCGCCTGGCGCGCGGGGGCCGGTTTTGAGCGCGATGGCCGGTTCACAAAAGGAGGAGCGCGCTCGCCTGATCCGGGCCCGCAATCGGGCATTGCTGCTGGTACTGGTCGCACTGGTCGCACTCTTCTATGCGATCGCCATGGTGCGGATCGGGGGATAACCGTGGGCGACCGCCTCACGACAACCAAGCGCCGCTGGCGAGGGGCGACTTTGCTCATTCTCCTCGCGGTTCTTGCCGGCATGAGCGGGTTGACCGCTGCATCCGTGCCGCTCTATCGCATCTTTTGCGGTGCTACCGGCTTTGGCGGCACTACCCAACGAGCGCAATCGGCGCCCAGCGAGACTTCCACGGCACTGGTGAAGATCAGTTTCGACGCTCAGACCGCACCGGGCCTTCGTTGGGAATTCCGGCCGTTGACTCCGGCTGTCAGCGTCCACCCCGGGGCCCAGACCGAGGTGTTCTTTCGCGCCGTCAACCACAGCGCCACGACGGTTACCGCCCGCGCCGTCTACAATGTGACGCCGGCTAAAATCGGGATCTATTTCGACAAGCTGCAATGCTTTTGCTTCAACAATCAGACCTTGGAGCCGGGGCAAAAGGCCGATATGGGGGTGGTGTTTTTTGTCGACCCCGACATGCTAAAGGATCCCGATACGCGCGAGGTGCGTGCGATCACGTTGTCGTACACGATGTTCCCGGTGGCCAACGCGCCGCCGCAAAGTGCCGCGGCATCGCCGGCCCCGTTAGCGGCGGCACGTTCCGTAAATTGACCGATCGAGGCCCCCGCCGATGAGCGAGACCCACGCGGCAAATGCTGCGCAACTACATTCCGCGGCGCACGGCGCCCACCATGTGCACGCGCCAAAGCATCCCTATCATCTCGTCGACCCTAGCCCGTGGCCAATCGTCGGCGCCCTTGCCGCCGGTCTTCTGACCGGCGGAGGCGTGCTTTACATGCATGGGCATGGCTGGGCGCTGTTGATTGTCGGCATCCTGTCGGTGCTGGGCGTGATGGCGGTGTGGTGGCGCGACGTGGTCCGCGAGGCCACCTTCCAAGGCTACCACACGCCGATCGTGCAGCTTGGGATGCGCTATGGCATGGCGCTGTTCATCGCCTCGGAGGTGATGTTTTTTGTCGCGTTTTTCTGGGCGTTCTTTGCATCGAGCCTGTTCCCGGTCGGCGGGGTGTGGCCGCCAAAGGGCATTCGCCCGTTCGACCCGTTCGAGTTTCCGTTTCTGAACACGCTGATCCTGCTGCTGTCGGGCACGACGGTGACCTGGGCGCATCACTCGCTGCTCGAAGGCAATCGCAGCGGCATGCTGCGCGGGCTGGCGCTGACGATCTTCCTCGGGATCTGCTTCACCTCGGTTCAGGCCTACGAGTACAGCCACGCCGCCTTCCATTTCACTGGCGGCATCTATCCGTCGACCTTCTTCATGGCGACCGGGTTCCACGGCTTTCACGTCATCATCGGCACGACCTTTTTGATCGCCTGCTTGGTCCGGGCCTGGCTCGGCCATTTCAAGCCCGACCATCATTTCGGTTTTGAAGCGGCGGCGTGGTATTGGCATTTTGTCGATGTCGTCTGGCTATTCCTCTTCGTCTGCATTTATTGGTGGGGCGGCGGCAGCGCGCCGGAAGCCGGAGTGTAGGAGGCGGCCGACGGGCCCGGCCGCAGCGGCTATGGCAGAGAAGAACGAGCTGGGCGACCGCTTCCCTCCGGTGCCGTGGCTGCGTGCGGCGCTGGGTTGCCGCTGCCCGCGCTGCGGACGCGGGCAGCTGTTCAGCGGATTACTGAATGTCCGTCCGGCTTGCGAGGTGTGCAGGCTCGATCTGTCGGCCCAGGATGCCGGCGACGGTCCCGCGGTTTTCGTAATCCTGTTCCTCGGGCTGATCGTCGTCGCCTTGGCGGCGATCGTCGAAATCGAGTATTCACCGCCGATCTGGGTTCATCTCATGCTGTGGACACCGCTGATCGTGGGCGGGGGAATCGCGATGCTCCGGCCGTTCAAGGCTGCGTTGATTGCGCTGCAATACCGCCATCGCCTCCTGGGGGCGCGGACCCAACCCTAAAGGCCAGCCGGGGATGACCGGGTTTCGCCCGCAGTTCTGGCCGACCGTTTTCGCTGTTCCGATCGTATTTTTATGTTTGGCACTTGGTTCGTGGCAGATCCAGCGGCTGCATTGGAAAGAAGATCTGATCGCCGCCCGCGCCGCCGCCGTTGTCGCCCCGGCCGTGCCTGCGCCTTCGGACGATGCCGCGGCGCGCGGCATGGAATTTCGCCATGTCACTGACGAAGGCGTCTTTCTGAATGACAGAGAAATCTTCCTCGGTGCCACCTCGGAGGGCGGTACCAACGGTTACCAGATCCTGACCCCGCTGCGCGAAAACAACGGCCGCATTGTCTTTGTCAATCGGGGCTTTGTCCCAGCCGCCCTCAGGGACCGCGCGAAGCGGATCGCCGGCGAGCTTAGCGGCCCGGTCCGGATCGAGGGCCTGCTGCGCTTGCCGCCGGGCGGACGGCCGAACTGGCTTCTACCCGACAACCGCCCCGATCTGAATTACTGGTTTTGGGTTGATCTGCCGGCGATGGCGGCAGCGGATAAGCTCGGGCATGTCGCCGCATTCTATATCGATGCAGATGCCACGCCCAATCGCGGGGGCTGGCCGCAGGGCGGGGTCACGCGACTGGTGCTCCCCAACAACCACCTGCAATACGCGATCACATGGTTTTCCCTGGCGGTTGCAATGATCGTCATTTATGTCCTTTTTCATCGCCGCAACCCGGAGAGCCGATGACCGCCTATCAGCAGTTGGAGGTGCTGTTCCGCCGCCACGGCGCGCTCGAAGAGGCAATCGGGCTCCTCAATTGGGATAGCGCCACGATGATGCCGCCGGGGGGTGCCGTCGCCCGCGCCGAGCAATTGGCGACATTAAGCCTCCTCGCCCACCAGCAACTCACGGCAGCGGAGGTGGACGACCTGCTGGACGCCGCCGAGAGCGAGAACTCGGCTCTCGACGGTTGGCAGCAAGCCAATCTGCGCGAAATGCGCCGGCGACACACCCATGCCGCGGCGGTCCCGGCGGATCTGGTCGAGGCGGTAGCTCGCATCTCGTCCCAGTGCGAAACGGTATGGCGCAAAGCCCGTCCGGCAAACGATTTCGCCAGCGTCCAGCCCTTCCTCGAAGAAATGCTGCGCGTGCAGCGCGAGGTTGCCCGGGCAAAGGCCGATTGTCTCGGGGTGAAGCCCTTCGAAGCGCTTCTCGACCGTTATGAGCCCAACGGCTCGGTGGCGATGATCGATCACCTGTTTGGCAGGCTCGCCACCTTTCTGCCCGGTCTGATCGAGGAGGCTCTCGACCGCCAGGCCGCGATACCGGCACCCGCCGATCCGGTCGGCCCATTTCCTCTCGCCGCCCAGCGTCAGGCCGCGGTGCGGCTGATGGAGGCGGTCGGTTTCGATTTCGCGCACGGCCGGCTCGATATCAGCGCCCACCCGTTCTCAAGCGGTGCACCCGAGGATGTGCGCATCACGACGCGCTATGACGAGCACAACTTTTCGAAAGCACTGCTGGCGGTCCTCCATGAAACCGGACATGCGCTCTACAAGCGCAACCTGCCACAAAACTGGCGGTTGCAGCCGGTTGGGGCGGCGCGCGGCATGGCGATCCACGAGAGCCAGTCTTTGCTGCTCGAGATGCAGGTGTGTCGCAGCCTCGATTTTTTGAAATTTGCCGCGCCCATCCTGTGCGAGGTCTTTAACGCCGAGGGGCCGGGCTGGAAGCCGGAAGCGCTGCACCGTCGGCAAATCCGCGTTCGTCGCAGCCTGATCCGGGTCGATGCCGACGAGGTCACCTATCCCGCCCATGTGATCCTGCGTTACCGTCTCGAACAGGCGATGCTCGCGGGTGATCTCGCGGTGCGG
>JAFAHP010000467.1 GCA_019237175.1 Alphaproteobacteria bacterium | reverse complement strand
TCGCTGCCAAGGCGGCAGCGTTGCCGCTGTTGTAGGCTTTGTCCCATTGATCGCCTGCCTTCTGGATTTCCGCTTTGGTCTGGCCGAGAGCCGGGGCAGCGGCGAGCGCCAGGCAACCGGCTAGAACAACGATGCGCGACATGGCGGGTCTCCCTGTCTGTTAGCGTGATCGTACCCCGGGTGAGGATTGAGTGCCATCTTCCGGCAGCGCATCGCGGGCGCGCCTCAGCGTCGTGCGCTCGCCGAAAAGGGCAGTGTCGCCCGGCACCTCGCAGGCGACAACCAGCTTGCGCTTAATTACCGCCGCCGGTTACGAGCTCAGTTCAGTTCCCAATTAGACCGCTTTGCCCGGGCAAGCCGTACATTTCGCACCAGCGCCGCGCGATCTGGTGCAGGGTTGGCGATGTCCGCGTTATCCGGCGTGCCCGGGGTCCGGAATTACGACGCGCCAGCGACGATTCGCTGCATGTTCTCCGGAGCGTAGTACTCGGCAACCGGCACGATACCGCCAAGGGTCCCAAAAAAGCGGTTTCGTTCGACCTCGTTGGTCCGCAGCGCCTCGTAGAGTGCCTGCATCTCAGGCGATGGCGGTTCCAGACCAGCCAAGCTGCACGATAGATCGTACATCGGCGTCAAGTGCTCGTCGCGCACACGCTGGTACTTCGCCAACGCCTCGATCATCGGTTCGGCTCCCGAAAGCCCCGCGTGAACCGCTTGCGCGAGCCATTCCGCCGAGCGAAACGCATCGGAGATGCCTTGGGCAATGATCGGATCCTTGTGATAGCCGGCATCCCCCACCAATGCCCAACCGTCACCATAGGGTTTCCGAAGGAAATTCGGGAAGTCCCGCATTCCCATGACTTGCCCGGCGCGAGCCCCCGGATGGAACATGTCCTTGAAATCGGGGATCCGATCCAACGCATCCAAAATGTTCCAGTCAAGATCGGAGCGGATTTTGTCGAAATCCTCGCAGGGCCAGGCAACATAGGTCACCGTCACCCCATCGTTGGTGGGAAACGTGATGACCACCCGGCGCGGCTGAGGATGGATTGCGGGGAGATGAGGAGGGACACTCCAATAGGCGTAATAGCCGCAAGTGAGCGCTGGCCGGACATTGTATTCCGCGTCTGCGCCAACCACGATGCGCGCCCGTTCCTCGATTTCCCCGCCGCCACGCTCGTGGCCGCGAATGCCAGTGACCCGGCCATCGGACCAGGTGAGCCCGGTCGCCGAGAAACCTTCTCTGACTTCCGCGCCCGATGCCGCGGCGGCGTCCACAAGGATCTTGTCAAGAACAGTCCGGCGGGGCACACAGGCGGCCGCGATACCATCGGCTGGAAGCAAATCGCCGGCCAATTGAAACGTGCCGAGGTCTAATCCTATCCGGGGGATCAGCGGACAATTCGTGGCCAAGACACGGTCAAGCAGGCCCCATCGCTTGAGGCTTGCCAGCCCGAGCTGCCAGATCCAATGGGTGGAGATGGTGTCGCTCGGGAATGTTGCCCGATCGACCAATAAGACCCGATAGCCAAGCCGCGCCAACAGCATGGCGGTCGGCGATCCAGCGCATCGTGCTCCGACAACGATCGCGTCGAACATGATCCCCTCCGTCGGACGACCTCCGGCCGCGATGTGCCTTTCCCATTATTGATATATTCGACATCGGTTTCGAGCCAGCTTTCGGGTCATACTCCCGGGGTTGCCCCAAAAACAATCATCAGACCTCGACGGTGCCGGTCATCACGGTCACGCAGCGCCCGCCGATCCGCATTTGCGTAACCCGCCCACCCCGCTTTTCGGCCGAGGCTTCGAGAAGACTTGGCCGGCCCATCTCGATCCCCTGCGCAATACGCAATTCGAGGTTGAGGTCGGGTTCAGGGTGCAGGCTCGCGAGTAATCCAGCGAGCGCCACGTTGGCACTGCCGGTCGCCGGGTCCTCGGGCACGCCGTGCAGCGGCGCAAACATGCGCGCACGGATGTCGACCCCTCCACCGTCGCGGACGTAGAGATGGATGCCGGCGGCGCCGCCGATCGGCAAATGCTGGGCAAATAGA
>JAFAHP010000444.1 GCA_019237175.1 Alphaproteobacteria bacterium | reverse complement strand
CGTGCTGGTCGAACAGGACGAGATTGTTGAACACTCCCATCACCGGCCGCTCGGCGACCACTGTGGATTCCTCGTGGATCGACATGCTCGCGGGGCTGTCGATCATGTAGACCCGCAAGATGCCGCCTTGCTTCTGAGCGAGCGCCGCGGGTGCGGCGGAGAGTGCGATCAGCCACCCGATGCCCGCTGTCAGGGCGCAAAAATATCGCCTCATTTTCCGTTTTTCCTCCCTCTGTGCCGCGGGTGCCGGAAAGCAACGTCGGGACCTCGAGGCAAGCCCAGAAGGGACGTTATCATCTTTCGAGTCGGAAGGCTCCCGCTTACACAAAACTGACATCCGCCGGCGCTATGTTCCGCCGCCGGTTAACAAAAGGGGGAATATCGTGACCAGCGTGACGATCCCGAAGCCTCTGCGCGTAGATTGCGGTTCGAGCCGGAAAATGGCTTGTCTGATGCGTGCGCCATTCATCGGACTGGTGATCGCAGCAGCAGCGCCCGCGGCGATCGCCGGCCCAGTCACTCTGATACCTGGCGACCTGGCAGTGACCTACAGCGTCTATGCTGGTCTCGCAAACCCCAATACCGGCCTCATCGGCCCGTACACAACGCCCAACGTCGTCGCGGGAACCACCGTACTGCCGATCAACCCACCCGTCACGGCCGTCGCAGGCGGAGCCTATCCCGGCATCTTCAATAATACTTCGGTGGACGGGAATTTCGGGGTCACTTCGCCGATCTATTTCGGTCAGATTACGAACACCGGCAAATTCGACAGCACCACCGACCTCACGGCGCTGACCGGGATCACGACGAGCTTCAGCTCGAAATCCGAGCTGGCGCTCAATTTGTCGACCAACGGCGGCGCTTTGACCTTTGTGGGCTACAACTCCCCGGTGGGCTCGCTCGACAGATCGAACTCGAACACTCCCAACCATATCGACCCGTCGAACACCGACACCCAGGATCCGACCAACCGTACGGTCGTGCAGATCAACCCCGACGGCAGTTTTCTAGTCACCAACACCAACGCCTATAGCGGCAACAACGGCCGCGCCGCCATTCTTGCGCCCAATGTCAACGGCACCGGCCAGACCCAATATCTGTTGACCGGAAACGCCGGCAATGGCGGCTCGCCGCCGCCTGTCAACATCGTCAACAACACCGGTGTGCAGCTGATCGCGCGCGGCAGCAACAATCCGGAGACGACCGTGGTCGGGATACGGCAAGGCACGCCCGGTAACTCGACTGGGTTTCAATACGGCTTCTCGGTGACGCAGACCAACCCGCTGACCAACATGCCTTATGGCCCGGCCGACAAATCCGGCAAAGACAATAATTATCGGGGTGAAACCATCTTCGACAACACGCTTTATGTCACCAAGGGCAGCGGCGGCAACGGCATCAACACCGTCTATCAGGTTGGGACGCCGGGGATCTTGCCAACCGCCGCCGCCGCGGCCTCGACGCAGATCAACATACTTCCCGGCTTTCCGACGTTTCTCGCGAACGTCAAGACGCCGCCGGCGCCGTTTGCGTTTGGCTTTTTTCCGTTTGGGGTTTGGTTTGCCAATGCGAACACGCTCTATGTCGCCGACGAGGGCGACGGGGTGATCGCCCATGCCAGCAAAGACACCGTTTCCGGTCTGGAAAAGTGGAGCTTTAATGGTACCCAATGGGTTTTGGACTACACCCTGCAAGCGGGGTTGGGTCTTGGGGTTGACTATAGCCTCGACAATTATCCCGCCACGGCCACCGACGGCCTCCGCAATATCACAGGCGTCGTGAACGCCGACGGCACGGTTACGATCTACGGCGCCACCTCAACGGTCAGCACCTCGGGCGATCAGGGGGCCGATCCCAACGAGATCGTCGCCATTACCGATGTCCTGGCCGATACGACGCTCCCGCCGGGCGAGATGTTCTCAGTGCTCGACGGTCCGCAATACGGCGTGGTCTATCGCGGGATCGCGTTCGATCCTGTGCCTGAGCCGGGAAGCGTCACCCTATTGGGCGCGGCGCTCTTGGGATTGGGAGTGATGCGCAGGCGTCTGCGCGGTTACTTGTCGAGCCAGGCATCCTCGAAGCGCCAACCGTTGTAATTGCCGTTGATCATCATCGTGTGCCCCTTGAATTGGGGCTGCCAGCAGGCCCCGGAGCGCGGATAGAAGATGATCGGCCGCGCCGCATCCTCGGCCAATCGCCTT
>JAFAHP010000418.1 GCA_019237175.1 Alphaproteobacteria bacterium | reverse complement strand
GGAGGTGAAGACGACTTCGCTCTGTTGGCCGACTTCTTTTGGCGAATTGGCCCAGACCGCGCCCTTTGCCAGGAACGGCTCGGCTGCGGCGCGGCTCAGGTCGTGGACGACGAGGTCATGCCCGGCTTTTTGCAAATTGGCTGCCATGCCCTTGCCCATCATGCCAAGGCCGATAAATCCGATGCGCATGTTCCCCTCCGCCTAATGCCGAGCCGTTGCGAGTTTTGCCCAGCCCCACTCTTGGCGCAAGTAAAGCGTAAGGCGCGTGTAACCCGCCATGTCGCCCAGGGGAACCAATGGCGGGATGCGGGTGACGCCGGGCAAGAAGTTGTGATCAGCCAGACCCGCGCCGTGCGCCATCCCGACAATAGGCCAGGAGAACCTACTTAGCCTCGAATTCCGGGTCGATCTCCGCGAGTGCGTCGCTGCGCGCGAGCACCAGAGACGCGGCGGCGCTCGTCGCCGCACCAAGAGAGCGAGGCCGCACTATTTGGCGACCATCACATCGGAGGCTTTAATTACCGCTGTCGCATCGTCGCCGATCTGAAGGGCGAGATCGTCGATGGCCTCGTTGGTAATCGACGCGGTGATAATCACCCCGTTGCCGATATCGATGCGTACATGGCCGGTCGTCTGGCCCTTCTGCACACCGACGATTTTTCCTTTGATTTGATTACGCGCGCTGAGCCTCATCTCTCTCCCTCTCCGTTCAGTTAAGCGACTGGATATAGGCGGGCCGCCATAACGTTCACGTCATCGCACAGTTTTACAAGCCGACCGGTCTGCGACGCGCGGTTTCACGCTCGTTGACACCGATATATACCATGGGATACGACGACGATATATGACTTGGGATATGTCGCCGCCAGTTTCCTGATCGCAAATCCGTTCGATATGGGGATCCCCTGATGGTCGTGCGCACCTTCTTCGCTGCCGTGCTCCTCCTCGGTGTCAGCATCTCTCCGGTCCACGCGGCGTGTCCCGGCGGGGTTTCGACCTCGTTCACCGTTACCGGCGGTGTCAACAAGCCATCGGTCTTCTATCTGAATAACTTGCAACAATTACCTACGGCACAGGAGAACGTGACGTATTTTGCCGCTGGATCAGTGGTATCGCAGTCGTTTACGGGTGCATTACTGTGGGACCTGCTTAACAACTCACCCGTTGGCGGCATCGTCACGAACCCGAGCGTTAAAAACGACATTCTGCACAAGATTGTTATCGTAACCGGCAGTGATTGTTATCAATCAGTGTTCGGGGCCGGGGAGTTCGACCCGTTTTTTGGCGGCAGTCAGATCATGGTGGCGTATGCCGTCGGCGGCCAATCTCTCGGCAATGCCGGATTTGCCCGCATCGTGGCTCCCGGCGACAAAGCCGGCGGCCGCTTTGTCTCCAATATTGTCAACATCGACGTAGAGGACGCCGGCAGCTATCCAAGCAGCCCTCCGAGTAAGCCGCAATGGTGAGAACGAAGTCGGCCAGTGTCTCTACGGAGAGATCTGCAATAGGCGGACGATCGAGGCCGGCGCTTTGACCGCGTTGGAGAAATCCATGTGTCGCGCTTTCGTTGCGGTCATTATCCTGTTACTGGGGCTAAGCCCTACCGAGGCGGCGCATGCGGATGACGTAGTCGTGTTTGCTGCTGCGAGCTTAAAGAACGCGCTCGATGACGCGTCGCATACCTTCGAGCAGCAGAGCGGCGCGCGGGTGAAAATTTCCTACGCGGCGAGCTCGCAACTCGCAAAACAGATCGAGAGCGGCGCCCCGGCCGACGTCTTCATCTCGGCCGATCTCGACTGGATGAACTATTTGCAACAGCGCAATCTGATCCAGCCGGCAACGCGCCAAAACCTGCTCGGCAACAAATTGGTGCTCGTGGCACCGGCCGACAGCGGAGTAAAGGTCGATATCAAACCCGGTTTCGATCTGGTCGGGCTTCTCAAAGGCGGCCGTCTGGCGATGGCCGATCCCGACAGCGTGCCGGCCGGCAAATACGGCAAAGCCGCGCTCGAAAAACTCGGCATTTGGCAGACCGTCGCGCCGCATATCGCCGGGGCCGAGAATGTGCGCGCGGCGCTGCTCTACGTCGACCGCAAGGAGACGCCGCTTGGCATCGTCTACGCGACCGATGCCGCCTCCGATCCCAATGTCGTGATCGCCGGTGCGTTTCCCGAGGATACGCATCCGCCGATCATCTATCCAGTTGCTCTTACGGCGACGAGCAAGAACCCCGCCGCCGAAAAATTTCTCGCATTCATCAAATCACCGATCGCAAATCCGGCTTTCGAAAAGCAGGGCTTTACGGTGCTCGGCGCGGCTAAATAGTCTATCGCGCCGCATGAGACGCAATCACGCGGTTTTGCGCGACGCGTCGTAGGCGTTAATCACGAACCGAAAATTTTCGGTTTCGAGCGAGTATCGGTTGACCTGTGGTAATCGACCGAGCGACTCTGCTGCTCCAACCGTCGGTCTGATCACAACAGGAGCATCACATGCAGCTCGTCCTCTATTACGCTCCCAACGCCTGCTCGCTGGTACCCTATGTGACATTGACCGAAGCCGGTGCGTCATTCGAAGTTCGCCCGCTGAACTTCCGCAAATCGCAGCATATGGCGCCCGAATATCTGCAGATAAATCCCAAACACAAGGTACCCGTCCTGTTAATCGATGGCGCGCCGCTCACCGAGAATGTCGCTATCCAGATATGGATCGCCGGCAATTTCCCGGCGGCAAAGCTGCTTCCCGCCGAGCCGATGCAGGAACTGCGCGCGATCTCGCTGTTGGCCTGGTGCGCCTCGGGCATCCACCCGTTTTTGTCGCGCATCAACTCGCCGGCACGCGTGTGCGACGTGCCTGGTGCCGAAGGATCAGTAAAGCGGCTTGCGGTGCAGCAGCTGTTTGAGAATTACCAGATCGCCGACGACTTGCTCGCCGGCCGCGACTGGTTCTTTGACCATTTCACCGCGGTCGACGCCCATTTCTTCTGGTGCTTCCGGCGAGGGACGCAGTTCGAACTCGATCTCGCGCAATTCAGGAATTGCACGGCGCATTTCGAGCGGATGAGAGCGCGTCCGAGCGTCCAGAAATTGCTGGGCTACGAGCAGCAGGTGCAGAACGCGTTCGCCCAGGCGGCTTGAATCTGCTGCTGTTTGTGGGTGTCGCGTCGATGAATCAGCCCCCCGTACAGGGCGTCGAACGCCAGCGGCGGCGGGCGGCCGCGGTCAGGTCAGGCGCGCTGCTCCGGCGGCAGCTGCAGGCGATAACCGACGCCCAGTTCAGTCAGGATATGCGTCGGGCGCGTCGGGTCGGGTTCAAGCTTTTGGCGAAGGCCGCGGATGAAAACCCGGAGATATTGCACCTCATGGGCATAGGCCGGGCCCCAAATTTCGCGCAGCAGCTGGCGATGGGTGAGCACCTTGCCCGCATGCGCCACAAGGTGTCGCAAGAGTTCGAACTCCTTAGGCGACAACTTGACCTCGCGACCGGCGCGGGTCACTTGCCGGCGCACGAGATCGACCGTCAGCTCGCCGGATACGAAAGCCGACAGCTCGCCCTGCGACTGATAGCGGTGGCGTAATGCCGCGCGGATCCGCGCCATCAGCTCGGCCATGCCGAAAGGTTTGCCGATATAGTCGTCGGCCCCAAGATCGAGCGCACGAACCTTTGACCGCTCGTCGTTACGCGCCGACAGGACAATGACTGGGACCTGAGAGCTCTTGCGGATCTCCGAGATCACATCAAACCCGCTGCGATCGGGCAGCCCTAGATCGAGGATCACGACATCCGGCTTTTCCTTGCCAAGCGACGAGAGCGCGCCCTCGGCATTCTCGGTGGTAACCACCCGATGCCCGACCGCCCCGAGGCTGGCACGGATAAAGCGAACGATCGCGGGTTCGTCGTCGACGACGAGGACGGTGTAGGAATTAGCCATCGGCCGCGACCGGCTCGCGGATCTCCACCCGCTCCGGCACCGGCAGGCGGATTGTCAGGACTGCACCCGAGCGGTCGCGCCGATTGTTCGCCTCGATCCGGCCGCCCTGCGCCTCGATAAACCCGCGGCAGATCGCAAGCCCGAGCCCGGTTCCGGCGCGCCGGCGATCCTGGGCCTGGACCCGATAGAATTTGTCGAAAACCCGTTCGAGGTCGCCTGGAGGAATGCCCGGCCCCTCGTCGACCACCTCGATTGCCACGGTGTCGCCCTCCTGCCGGGCGCGCAGGTCGATGCGGCTGCCGGCCGGGGCGTACTTGGCGGCGTTGTCCAGCAGGTTGAAAAGCACCTGCTCGAACAGGATCGGATCAAGCCGCAGCATCGGCAAGTCGGACGCAATCGTAACGTCGACCCGATGATGCGCCAGAACATTTCCTGCGCGCTCAATTGCGGCGCCAACGATCTCCGCGACATCGACCAGATCAAGTTTTGTTTCGATCGTGCCCGATTCGAGGCGCGTCATGTCGAGCAGATTGCCGACAAAGCGGTTCATGCGCTCGGCTTCGCTTTCGAGGCTGGCCAGCAGTTCATCGCGATC
Source organism: Alphaproteobacteria bacterium (assembly GCA_019237175.1). Classification (GTDB taxonomy): domain Bacteria; phylum Pseudomonadota; class Alphaproteobacteria; order ATCC43930; family CGMCC-115725; genus AP-15. Next base: position 8,217 of record JAFAHP010000418.1, on the reverse strand, counting down.
GGCCGCACCGTATTTGTCGGCATAGCTGCGCAGGCTCGAGACCGTGCCGAGGATCGAGGCGAGCGGCGTCCGCAGGTCGTGCGAGATCGAGGTCAGCAACGCGGCGCGCAGCCGATCGCTTTCAGCCCGGACCCGCTCCTCGGCGAGCCTGCGCACCAGCGAGACGCGTTCGATCGCAACCGCCGCCTGATCGTTCAGCGCGTCGAGCAAACGGCGCTCGTCCGGGGTCAACAGCGGTCCCGGCGAATCACGCTCGATGCCGATCACGCCGACCGGCCCGCTGCCGGTGCGCAATGGCAAAAACAGCCATTTGCCGCCGGGCAGCGTATCGGAGCCGCGCCCTGTCGGATGATTGTGCTCCCAGCACCACTGGGCCGCCGCCATATCGGCCTCGTCCAAACGGTCTTCCGGCGGATATGCCGAGGCGACCTGCAGCCTCCCGGATTCCTGCTCGGGCAACAGCAACACGGTGTGCACCCGCAGCATCGATGAAACCTGATAGGCGGTCGCCCATAACAGATCGTCGAGAGTTCCGATGCCGGCAAGCTTTCGGCTGAAAGCATAGAGTTCGGCGGTGATCTTGGCGCGCAGCCGCGCCGAAACGATCTGCCGGCGCGCCGCCGCGGTCAGATTGCTGACAATGACCGCGACTAAAAGAAAAAAAATCAGTGCGACAACATTCTCGGGGTCGGCAATCGTGAAGGTATAAAGCGGTGGCAGAAAGAAGAAATTATAGGTCAAAACGCTCAGCACGCAGGCCACAAGCGCCGGCAGCAATCCCCACGCGATGGCGCTGGCCAAAACCGCCATCAGAAAGACAAGCGAGATGCTCTGGACACCGATCGAGCGGCCAATCGCCTCGCCGACGCCGAGGGCCAGCGCCACGGCACCGGCACTGCCGAGATAAGGCCAGGGCTGGAACGGCTCGGCCGAGGCGCGTGTCGATACCGGTCGCGCCTGCGGCGGCTGCCCTTGTTCGGCTGAAATCACATGCACGCTGATCGAACCGGTTTTGCGCACGAGATCGTGCACCACCGAGCCGTGCACGATCTCGAACCAGAGCGGGCGCGACGATTTGCCGATGACAATTTGGGTGATGTTGTTGGCCTCGGCATAGGCGACGACTTCGTCGGCGACCTTGCGGCCCGGGATCGTGATCGTCGAGGCACCGAGCCGCTCGGCAAGACGCGTGTATTCGGCGATACGGTCGCGCTCGGCGTCGCTGAGCCGCGCTGTTCGTGCCGTCTCGACATAGATTGCCGTTAGTGGCGCGTGCAGTCGATCGGCGATGCGCCGCGAATAGCGGATCAGGCCCGGCGTATTGATCGCCTCGCTGACGCAGACCAGCACGCGATCGCCCGCCGCCCACGGCCCAGCGATCGCATGCGCCCGCATATGTGACAGTAGTTGATCGTCGACTCGCTGGGCGGTCTGCCGCAGCGCCAACTCGCGCAGGGCCGTCAGATTACCCGGCTGGAAATAATGGCGGATCGCGCGCTCGGCCTGGTGAGGAATATAGACCTTGCCCTCTCGCAAGCGCTTGATCAGGTCATCGGGTGACAGATCGATGACTTCCACATCGTCGGCGTGATCGAGAATGCCGTCCGGGACGGTTTCGCGCACCCGGATTCGAGTAATCCGCGCGACGACGTCGTTCAGGCTCTCGACATGCTGGATATTCAGCGTCGTATAGACATCGATGCCGGCTGCAATCAATTCCTCGACATCGAGGTAGCGTTTGGGATGGCGGCTGCCGGGCGCGTTGGTGTGCGCCAATTCGTCGACTAGAACGAGTTGCGGCCGCCGTTTCAGGATCGCATCGAGATCCATTTCCGCGAGGCGGTGTCCTTTGTAGTCGACCTCGCGGCGGGGGATGATCTCGAGGCCCTCGAGCAAGGCTTCGGTCTCGCGCCGGCCGTGGGTCTCGACGACTCCGACCACGACATCGGCCCCTTCGCCCCGCACCGCCTGGGCCGAAAGCAACATTTCATAGGTTTTGCCCACGCCGGGCGCTGCACCCAGAAAAACCTTGAGGCATCCGCGACCCTCGTGCTTTGCCGCGTCGAGCAGCGCCTCAGGTGAAGGTCTTGCCTCTCTCTCCGCCATTCGGCGAGTTTAGCTCATTTCACCCCGTCGAGCGCGAGGTTCAACTCGAGGACATTGACCCGCGCTTCGCCAAGAATGCCTAACAGCGGAGCATGGGTTTGTGCATCGATGAGGGCGCGCAATTTGTCCGCATCGAGGTGACGGGCTTTGGCGACGCGCGGCACCTGGAACATGGCGGCGGCCGGCGTAATGTCGGGGTCGAGGCCGCTGCCCGAGGTCGTGATCAGATCGACCGGGATCGGGCTCCCCGGATTTTCCTTGGCGAGTTTGGCGGCGTCGGCCTTGACCCGATCGATCAACGCCTGGTTGGTCGGTCCAAGGTTCGAGCCGGTCGAATTGTCGGCGGCATACGGTGATGGGATCGTTTTGGTGGGATCTTTTGGGTCGGGTTCGGTCGTCGCCGATGGGCGCGGATGAAAATACTTGTCCGAAGTGAAGTTCTGCCCGATCAGACTCGAGCCGATCACCTTGCCGTCCTTTTCGATCAGACTGCCGTTCGCCTGGTGCGGAAAAATGAGTTGTGCGAGCCCGGTCATGCCGAGCGGATAGACAAGCCCGGTGATCACCGTCATGACGATGATCATCAGGATTGCGGGTCGGATTTGCCTAATCATCGAATGGTCCTCAAGCAAGCCCGATGGCGGTGACGGCGAGATCGATCAGCTTGATCCCGATAAACGGCACGATGATCCCGCCGACCCCGTAAATCAAAAGGTTGCGGCGCAGGATCGCGGCCGCTCCGATCGGGCGGAATCTGACGCCGCGCAACGCCAACGGGATCAGCGCGATGATGATCAGCGCATTGAAGACGATCGCCGACAGGATCGCGCTCTCGGGGCTGTGCAGCCGCATGATGTTGATGACGCCGAGCTGCGGATAGAACGCCGCAAACATCGCCGGGATAATCGCGAAATACTTGGCAACGTCGTTGGCGATCGAAAACGTGGTCAAAGCGCCACGGGTGATCAGCAACTGCTTGCCGATTTCGACGATCTCGATCAACTTCGTCGGATCGCTGTCGAGGTCCACCATATTGCCGGCCTCGCGCGCCGCCATCGTGCCGGTGTTCATCGCCACGCCGACATCGGACTGCGCCAATGCCGGCGCGTCGTTGGTGCCGTCGCCGCACATCGCGACGAGCTTGCCCAAGGCCTGCTCTTTGCGGATCAGCGCCAGTTTGTCCTCGGGTGTCGACTGAGCGAGGAAGTCGTCAACCCCCGATTCGGCGGCGATCGCCGCCGCGGTCAGCGGGTTATCGCCGGTGATCATGACCGTGCGGATGCCGATGCGCCGCAATTCGGCAAAGCGCTCGCGGATGCCGCCCTTGACGATGTCCTTGAGATGGATGACACCGAGAAGCCGATCATCCTTGGCGACCGCAAGCGGTGTGCCGCCCTGAGTGGCAATCCGCTCGGCTATCGCGGTGATTTGGCGGACAGCCTCGGACACCGGTGCCGCGCGCAAGGCCGCCTGCGCGCCGCCCGCGCCGCCCGCGCCGCCGCGCCATATCGGGCCGGTCGTCCCACCTTGGGCGAAAGCGATCACCGCGTCGACCGCACCCTTGCGGATTGCCGCACCGCCGGCGTCGACGCCGCTCATCCGGGTTTGCGCTGAAAATGGCACGAAGCGCGCATCGAGCGGAGCCATCTCGCGCCCGCGCAGGCCGTATTTCTCTTTAGCGAGAACCACAATCGAGCGGCCCTCTGGGGTCTCATCCGATAGCGAGGCGATTTGCGCGGCATCGACGAGTTCGCTCTCCTCGACCCCGGGGAGGGGGATAAATTCCGTCGCCTGACGATTTCCCAGCGTGATTGTGCCGGTCTTGTCGAGCAGCAGGGTGTCGACGTCGCCGGCGGCCTCGACCGCGCGCCCCGACATCGCCAACACATTGAACCGCACCAGCCGGTCCATGCCGGCGATGCCGATCGCTGACAACAGCGCCCCGATCGTCGTCGGAATGAGGCAGACAAACAGCGCGGTCAGCACGACGACCGAGACCGCACCTCCGGCGTATGACGCAAAGCTGGGGATCGTCACTGTTGCAAAGACAAAGATCAAGGTCATCCCGGCGAGCAGGATGTTGAGCGCGATTTCGTTCGGCGTCTTTTGCCGCACCGCCCCTTCGACCAGCGCGATCATGCGGTCGAGAAAGGTCGAGCCCTGCGCCGCGGTGATGCGCACCTTGAGCCAATCCGAGGTGACCCGCGTCCCGCCGGTGACCGCCGAGCGGTCGCCGCCGCTCTCGCGGATCACCGGCGCCGATTCGCCGGTGATCGCCGATTCGTCGACCGAGGCCACCCCCTCGATGACCTCGCCGTCGCTGGGGATCAGATCGCCGGCTTCGACCAGAACCAGGTCACCGGCCTTCAGCGCCGTAGCGTCGATCAGATCGAACGCGGACCCCCTCCCTAACCCTCCCCCGCTCGCGGGGGAGGGCAGGGTGGGGGCGACGCGCTTTGCCTTGGTTTCGGTGCGGGTGCGGCGCAGGGCGTCCGCCTGCGCTTTGCCGCGTCCCTCGGCAACGGCCTCGGCAAAGTTTGCGAAGAGCACCGTGAACCACAGCCACACCGTGATCTGGCCCGAGAACAACGCGTTGCTGCCGACAACTTTGCCTGCCCCGCTGAACAGATCGCGGAAAAAGAACAGGGTGGTCAGCACTGAGACGATCTCGACGCAGAACATGACCGGGTTTTTGACAAGGGTGCGCGGGTCGAGCTTTTTGAATGCGGCCCAGATCGCCGGCACGATCAGCGAGCGGTCGAGTATCGCCAACGGTCGGACATGACGCCTGACGAGTTCGGTCGGCGGCAAACCCAGGATCGGAGTTATATCGGTCATCTCGGATCTCTTTCGAAAAGCGTCAGGCGCCTTAGGGCCCAGCGTAAAGCTTGCCCTGGTTCATCGCGACCTGCTCGGTGACCGGCCCCAGCGCGACCGCCGGAAAATAGGTCAGCCCGCCAATGATCAGAATAACGCCGACCAAGAGCCCGACAAATTGCGGACTGTGCGTCGGGAAGGTGCCGGCTGACGGCGGCAGCAGCTTCTTTTGTGCAAGCGACCCGGCCACCGCCAACATCGGGATGACAAAGATAAAGCGCCCGATCAGCATCGCCGCCGCGATCGTCGTGTTGTAGAAGAGCGTGTTGGCCGATAGCCCGGCAAAAGCACTGCCATTATTGGCCGTGCCTTCAGTGTAGGCGTAGAGGATCTCGCTGAAACCGTGCGGGCCGGCATTGGCGATGCCGCCGAGCCCCGCCGAGAGGATCGTCGCCAGCGCGGTCCAGCCGAGGATCGACAACGGCAGGCTCAAGAGCGCCAAGATCGTCATCTTGACCTCCTTCGCTTCGAGCTTCTTGCCAAGATATTCGGGCGTGCGCCCGACCATCAGCCCGGCGACGAACATCGCGACGATAGCAAAGGCTAGGATGCCGTAGAGTCCCGAGCCGACGCCACCAAAAATAACCTCGCCCAGCATCATGTTGACCATTGGCACCATGCCGCCGATCGGCAGATAGCTGTCGTGCATCGAATTGACGGCACCGCAGGAGGTGTCGGTCGTTACTGTGGCCCACAAGGCCGAAAGCGCCGGACCAAAACGCACCTCCTTGCCTTCCATATTGCCGCCGGCCTGCGCGGCACTTGGCGCCGAATCGACATGAAAGGCCGCAAGGGCGGGATTGGCCTGTGCTTCCGAGTTGTAGCAAACCGCCACACCGGCGAGGAACAAGAGCCCCATCGCCGCAAAGATCGCCCAGCCCTGGCGTTCGTCTTTGACCATGCGGCCCAGGACATTGGTCAGCCCGGCGCCGATCGAGAAGATCGCGACCATCTCGATCAGATTGGTCACCGCATTCGGATTCTCGAACGGATGGGCGGAATTTGCGTTGAAGAACCCGCCGCCATTCGTGCCGAGCTCTTTGATGATCTCCTGTGAGGCGACCGGGCCCTGGGCGATGAGTTGTTTTGCGCCTTCGAGCGTGGTCGCCTCGGTATAGCCGCCGAGGTTCTGCGGGATGCCCAACCAAATCAAAACGAGCGCCCCGACGACCGAGATCGGCAGCAGGATGTAGAGGGTGCAGCGGGTCAGATCGACCCAGAAATTGCCGACTGTCCTAGCCTCGCGCCGAACAAAACCGCGGATCAGCGCCAGTGCCATCGCGATGCCGGTCGCCGCCGAGACGAAGTTGTGCACGGTGAGCCCCGCCATCTGGACCAGATAGCCCATCGTAGTCTCGCCGCCATAGGCCTGCCAGTTCGTGTTGGTGATAAAGCTGACCGAGGTGTTCATGGCAAGATCGGGTGCGACCCCGGTCTGGCCTTGCGGATTGAACGGCAGATACCATTGCAAGCGCTGCAATGCGTACAGCGTCACAAACCCGGCGACGCTGAAAAACAGGATCGCCACGGCGTAGGTCAGCCAGTGCTGCTCCTCCTTTTCGTCGATACCGCAGCACCAGTAGACGGCGCGCTCGACCGGGCGCAGCACCGGCCACAGAAAGGTCCGTTCGCCGGCGAAGACGCGCGTCATGTAACCACCGAGCGGGCGCGTGAGGGCGATAATGATCACGCTGAACAGCGCGATCTCGATCCAGCCGGTGGCCGTCACCGCATTTCTCCTAGAACCGCTCGGGGTTGATCAGTGCGTAGACGAGATAGACTATGATCACGATGGTCACGATCGCGCCGAGAACGTAATCGAGCAGCATAGGCACCTCACATCTTCTCGCAGGCGAGCACATAGAGCACGGCGGCGACAAAGAAGCCGACGCCGAAGGCGATCATCATAAAATCAAGCATGAAGTTGACCCCGTGAGCTCCTGGCAGCGCTGGTCATGGAGGCAACACTTGAAGCCTAACGTTGTTTCCGGCACTTCAAGAATGCCTTCGTCACGCCAAAGTACCCACCCAATCGCATATACATAAACGCCGCCCCGCGTTTTGACACAGTGGTCGCCGCGCGCTGAGGCACGATCACTTGGCGCGCATCAAATGTCCGGCACAGCGTTAAGATTCGAGGCGAATTGGAGCGCTTCGACATAAACAACCCATAAAGATCCGGCAGGCGTGGGCCGACGCTCGCTTTCCCGTGCGCATATGAGATTTCTGCCATCCATAAATCTTTGATCTGGATCAACCCATAGCGGCCGCGTCCGCGTCACTAATCAGAAGTGGTGGGCGAAATCGGCTCGCCGCGACCTTTATCTGGTCTTTACACACGCAGGGGAAAACCATCTCGAATTTTGCTGCCTCTCTCACGATCCATAGTCTGCAACAGCAGTCACCCGCGTGAGACCATGCTGGATTTGTTGATGATGGCGCTGGTGGTCGTCGCCTTCGCCGGTGCGGCGGGTTATGTCGGGTTTTGCCACCAGCTCGGGCGACGTCCGGACTTTGCGGAAGAGGATCACGAATGACCTCGGGCGGCTGGCTGCAGATCGCCTTGTTCACGATTGTTGTCACCGTCACGGTGCGGCCGCTCGGCGGCTATATGATGCGTGTATTTACAGGCGCCCCGACGGCGCTCGGGCGCTGTCTTGGCCCGGTCGAACGCGGCATCTACCGCCTCGCCGGGGTCGATCCCGCCGCCGAGCAGCCGTGGTACGAATATGCGCTGGCGCTGCTCGCCTTCAACGCGGTCGGGCTGATCGCGCTCTACCTGTTGCAACGCTTGCAGGGCGTGCTGCCGTTCAACCCGCAACAATTCGCTGCGGTCGACCCGGTGCTGGCGGTGAACACGGCGGTCAGCTTTGCCAGTAACACCAGCTGGCAATCCTATGGCGGCGAGACCACGCTCAGCTATCTGAGCCAGATGGCCGGCATCACGGTTCAGTCGTTTCTGTCCGCGGCCACCGGCGTCGCCGTCGCGATCGCGTTGATCCGCGGCTTTGCGCGCCGACGGTTTGCGACCATCGGCAATTTCTGGGTCGATATGACCCGAGCCTTGCTTTATGTGCTGCTGCCGATCGCGATAGCAGCGGCGGTGTTCCTCGTCTGGCAGGGCGTACCGCAGACCTTGGGCAGCAGCATCGGCGCTGCGACGCTCGATGGCGGCCAGCAGCTGATCGCCCGCGGCCCGGTCGCCTCGCAAGAAGCCATCAAATTGATGAGCGG
>JAFAHP010000408.1 GCA_019237175.1 Alphaproteobacteria bacterium | reverse complement strand
GTCGAGGTCAGCAAATGGTCGATGGATTACGGCCGCACCTTCCACGCGCATCATCGCATGACGGCGGACCCCATAATCGCGACGACACTGCTCGTGGCACTGCTGAAAGAACGGATCGGCCGCAATACGGGTCTCGCCGGCAAAATTGGCGCACGCGCCGCCGAGACCGGCAAGCGGCATCAAAGATTACGGGCGGAATGGCTTAAGCAGGCCGAGCAGCACTCGAACAAGGTGCCGATGACAGTACCCCGCTTGGCACTCGAGGTGTGGCGGGCGATCAAGGACGAAGACTGGGTGCTGAGCGCCGGGACGCTGCATGGGTGGGCGCGAAAGCTGTGGGACTTCGATCGACCCTACCGCCACGCCGGGCGCGAGCTCGGCACTGGAACGCAGATCGGGATCTCTCTCGGCGTGGCACTCGCAAACAAAGGCACCGGCCGGCTGGTCGTCGATCTGCAGCCCGACGGCGACTTGATGTACGACGCCGGCGCGCTATGGATCGCAGCGAAATATCAGATCCCGCTGTTGATCGTCATGTACAATAACCGCGCCTATTACAACGACTGGAACCATCAGATCGTCATGGCACGCATCCGCGGCACGGATATATGCCGCGCCCATATGGGCATGGATCTGTTTGGACCGGCGCCCGATTTCGCCTGCCTCGCTCGCTCGATGGGCTGGTGGGCCGAAGGCCCAATCGAGAATGGCGACCAACTCCAACCGGCGCTCGAGCGGGCGATAGCGCAGGTCAAGAAGGGCAGGCCTGCCCTGGTCGACGCAGTGACACAGCACCGTTAAACCGCGCTCGATAGGGGTCCGCAAAAGGCTGGCTGGACCGCCGGGGCGGCGCGGCCAATCGGTTTCGCTGCCTAGGCAGGTTCGGTTAAACAGCGGCCGACAATTGCTGAAATAGGCCGTCGACTATGGCCGAACCGGCGACGAGGCGGATGACCCTCGACGATTTCCTGGCCTGGGATGACAGCACCGACAGGCGCTACGAGCTGTGGGACGGCGTCGTCAGGGCGATGGCGCCGCCGATGCCGCGGCACGGGCTGCTTGCTGCGAAAGCGGCGAGCACTTTGGTCTGCCGTTGAAAACTACGCGAGTCGCAACGGAGACAGGGTGTCCTTCCGACGCTGAACCGATGGCGTCGGCACCACGCTCAAGCCGCGGGATTTGCCCAAAGCTGCCCCGGTTGTAGCCGGTAGCGGCTGCAGGTGGTTTGCAACGATCGATGCCAACCGGAATTGGAATTACTACGGGGCAAGCGCTAGGGTGTGAACTTATAAACGCGCCCTGGACCGGCTTGCCAGAGCCCGCCTTGGGTTCGTAAGCGCCCGTCACTCACGACAGACGACACTTCAGGAATGTGCCACAACCGGACGTTCACACCAACGTGGTGGGGCGAAAGGCGCAGGCGGCTAGCCACCCAGCTCGTCGAGCAGGGCCTCTGCGTCCTTCAGATCGGGTGTATCGAAGCCTTCGGTGAACCAGCCGCAGACCGGCGCGAGAAGCTCGCAGGCTACGGCGGGGCGGCCCTGGTCGCGCCACAGCCGGGCGAGGCTCGCGACGGCGCGCAGTTCCCAGAGCTTCGCCTCCTGTTCGCGGGCGATGCTCATGGCTTTGCGATAGAGTCTCTCGGCGGCCTCGGTATGCGCTTGGTGCAGCAGCAGCTGTGCCTGCATAGCTCTGCTGAGCACCAGCGCTCACCAGTCCTTCGACAATCTGTGAAGCGTCATCAGCTCGTCGAGGCCCATCGATAGGGGTTTAGCGCCGAGAGCAGGGTTTGCGCCTCAGTGAGTTCGGGAAACTGTTGGGTCGCCGGGAAGCCCTCGACCGCCGGCGCGAGCACGGCGTGGGCGTCGGCGTCGCGATTGGCCGCGCGATAAAGCTTTGCAAGAGACAGCGCGGCGCGCAGTTCGATGCTGCGCGCTTTTTGCGACTGCGCGATCACGATCGCGGCCTGCAGAGACTGCTCGGCCGCCGCGGTATTGACCGGGTCGCGCTTCAGCAGGATCTCGGCGCGCGTGCGGTGTATCTCCACCTCGTACCAACGGATCTCAGTAGCCTCCAGCTCGGCGAGCGCCTCGTCCAGGCGCCGGAGCCCGGCGTCGGTCTCGCCGGCTCTCGCCTCGGCTTCGGCCAGGGCCGCTTCGAAACTGGGCAAGAGCCAAATACTACCTGACTCCCGATCGATAGCGAGGCCGCGTCGCATCTCGGCGAGTCCCAACTCTTCGGCCCCGTCGGACCACTTTGCCCAGCCTTGCAAAAATGCCGCGAAGCCAGCCCACATCGCGGGGAGATCGTATCGAGAGACGATATCGGCCAATGCTTGGCTGACGGTCGCGACTGCTTCGCGGTTGTACCGAATAACCCCGAGCAACGCCGCGACTAAGAGCGCAAGGCCCATCGTCGGAGCATGCGCTGCCGACTCGGCGTCGGTGAGGGCACGTTTGGCAAGGCGCAAAGCCTCGTCGATTCGACCGAGCACCCATAATGTGACGGCATCGAAACTCTCCGCTGTGGCGCGGGAATCCTGGGCAAACCGGTTCGCGAAATCGGCATGTCGCGCCCGGTCGTAGAGCTCGATGGTCTTTTGAAAATGGTCATGGGCGCCGGCAAAGTCGCCTAGATA
>JAFAHP010000407.1 GCA_019237175.1 Alphaproteobacteria bacterium | reverse complement strand
ACCGCGAAGACGTTGAAATGCCATGGCGGATGATCGATGAAGAGGCCGGGATCGAACAATTCGCCGCCATCGCGATCGTAAACTTCGGTCCCGAGCAAGTCGGTGAGGCGCACCCGTTGACCACGCAGTCCCGGGAACGGCAGCGGCAGCCGGCATTGCGCCTGGTTCGCCGCGTAATTGACCGTAACGAGAAAACAGCGTCCGTCCGTGCCGGTCCAGGCGTAGGCAATAAAACACTCCGAGGTCCAATTGCCGGTCCAGGCTTGACGCGGCTCGATCAGCGACCAGTCGCCGTCACGGAAAGCGGTGATTTCCTTCAACACGCGAAGGAGCTTTGTGTAAAACGCACAGACGTCTGCGTCGACCGGCTCGATCGGTCCGCGACACAGGTGGACCGGCACGCGGATGCGAGCGCCCTCCAACTGGCCACGGTGGAAAAATCGCAGACCCGGTGACAGGAAATTAACAACCGCCGCCGCCTGATGCTGGGGCCAGGGAATTTCGGCTGCGGTACGCGGCTCGTCGTGATTTTCGAGAAAACGCGCCAGCTTGTCCTGGTAATCGAGACCGGCGGCCAGATGACCGCGGATCGAGCCGGCATGGCCGTCACGCAATCGGTCGTAGAGCCGCTTGTCGTAGCAATAGTCGAAGCCATGCTGCTGCAAGGTCCATTCGAGATCCCAATACGCCTCGGCCATAAACAGAAAATCGGGGTATCGCGCGCGCACGGCCGCAATCGCGGCCGGCCAGAACGGCTCCATTGAGGAGCCCCAGACGCGCTGGAAGATTTCGGGCAACATCAGCATCGCCATATCGCAGCGAACCCCGTCGCATTTGCCGGCGATCGCGCAGAGTTCATCGATCCGCACGCGACGCAGCTCCGGATTGGCGTAATTGAGCTGCAGTGTATCGGGCCAGCCCGGGAAATTGGGGTCGCGGCCATGCGCCAGTATCTGCGGACCGTAATCCGTGTCCACTTGGACAAAATTATGCGGCTGGTCCGCCAACAGCCCGTCATTGCCGGCGATAAAATAATCGGGATGGGCTCTGACCCAGGGATGATCGAGTGCCGTATGGTTTGGCACAAAATCGAGCATCAGTTTGATGCCGCGCCGGGCAAGCCGTTCGCGGAACCGTGCCAATGCGCTCTCACCGCCAACTGCGTCGCTGACGCGATAGGCTGTGATCGCAAACCCCGAGCCGCAGATGTCGTCATCGCTCAGGTCGGGCAGGACTCTTGCGAATTCGGCCCGCCATTGCGGGTTGGCGCGCGCGATGGCACGGCCGGCCGCACCCGTTTGCCACACGCTCAACAACCAGATCCAGTCGAAACCTTGCTCGGCAAAGCCGGCGAGCGGCGCATCATCGATATCGGCGAGCGTGATCCGCCCGCCGGCTTCGCGCGACAGCTGCTCGAGCCAGACGCGTGTGTTGATCTGATAGAGCGACGGATAGCGAACAGACGCCGGCATTTGCTTGTCCTGGATCGGTGACAGGGACCCGAGGCATTCCACCACCCGAGAGCAACATCCTGAACCGCAGCAGCGCTCTCACATCCGGAACACCCCGAACCGGCGCTGCCCGCCGTCAAAGCGTTCGAGCGGCGCGTTTAGGCTGGCCGAGATCGCGAGCCCCAGGACCATACGGGTGTCGGCCGGGTCGATGATGCCGTCGTCCCACAGCCTGGCGCTCGCGTAGTATGGGTGACCCTGGGTTTCGTATTGCGCGCGGATCGGCGCCTTGAAGACTTCCTCCTCGGCCTCGCCCCAGGTCTCGCCGCGCGCCTCGCGGGTGTCGCGGCGGATCTGCGCCAAGACCGAGGCCGCCTGCTCGCCGCCCATGACCGAAATCCGCGCATTCGGCCACATCCACAAAAAGCGCGGGCCATAGGCGCGCCCGCACATGCCGTAATTGCCGGCGCCAAAGCTGCCGCCAATGATCACGGTAAATTTCGGGACCGGGGCGGTCGCCACCGCGGTCACCATCTTGGCGCCGTCTTTGGCGATGCCGCCCGCCTCGTATTTTTTGCCGACCATAAAGCCGGTGATATTCTGCAAAAACACCAGCGGGATGCCGCGCTGCGCCGCCAATTCGATAAAATGCGCGGCTTTGAGCGCACTCTCGGAAAACAGGATGCCGTTATTGGCGAGGATCGCCACCGGGTACCCCCAGATATGGGCAAATCCGCACACCAAGGTCTGGCCATAGAGCCGTTTGAACTCGTCGAATTCGCTGCCGTCGACGAGCCGTGTCAGGATCTCATGGACGTCATAGGGATGGCGTGTATCGGGCGGGATGACCCCATATAGCTCCTCGGCCGGGTAGATCGGGTCGACCGGCCGCCGCACACAGAGCCTGACCTCTTTCGGCCGGTTCAGTGTGGCGACAATGTGCCGTGCAATGCCGAGCGCGTGGCGATCGTCGACGGCGTAATGGTCGACCACGCCCGACACCCGGGCATGTACCTCGGCCCCGCCCAGTTCCTCGGCGCTGACGACCTCGCCGGTCGCGGCACGCACCAAAGGCGGGCCGCCCAAAAAGATCGTCCCCTGCTCTTTGACGATTACCGACTCGTCGGACATCGCCGGCACATAGGCGCCGCCCGCGGTGCACGAGCCCATAACGAGGGCCACCTGTGGCACCCCCGCCGCCGATAATTGCGCCTGATTGTAAAAAATCCGGCCGAAATGATCGCGGTCAGGAAACACCTCGTCCTGTGCCGGCAGAAACGCCCCGCCGGAATCGACCAGATAGAGGCAGGGCAGCCGGTTCTCGCCGGCGATCTCCTGGGCGCGCAGGTGCTTTTTGACCGTCATCGGGAAATAGGTGCCGCCCTTGACGGTCGCGTCGTTGGCAACGATAACGCATTCGCGCCCCATGATCCGCCCGATGCCGGTGATAATTCCGGCTGCCGGCACCTCGCCGTCATACATGCCGTAAGCGGCAAGCGCCGAGAATTCCAGGAACGGCGAGCCCGGATCGAGCAACAGGCGCACCCGCTCGCGCGGCAGCAATTTGCCGCGCGCAAGATGCCGAATTCTCGCCTGCTCGCCGCCGCCCGCCTCGATCTCTGCGAATTTCGCCCGCAGATCCGCGACCGCCCCCCGCATGATTGCGGCATTGGCGCGGAACCCTTCAGCGCGGGTGTCGAGTGCGGTCGTGAGCACCGTCATCGCGGGTGGACCTTACTGTCTCGGCTGAACTGGGCAAGAAGAAAGCACGGGCCACACTCTTGTCTGCCTCTCGTTAAACGCTTCTCGTTTAACGGTCGACGGTCTATATTCTTCGAGGTGATCAAGTCATGGGCCAATCGGGCGACACAACGCTTTGCCGAGGAAGGGAGGGGGCGCTTCCCCGGCCTCGATCAAGCCTTGGCGCGGCGGCGGCTACGATTGCTCGATGAAGCCGAGCGTCTCGACGACCTCACAGGATTGGCGTCGGTGGGTCTTCACCGCCTGCGCGGCGCGCGTCGGGGTCAGTGGGCGATCTCCGCTGGCGGGCCATGGCAGATCACTTTCGAGTTCCGGGAGGGAAACGCCTGGAACGTGGAGATCGTGGATTATCACTGACGAGGAGCGCAAGATGGCCATCCCTCGAACGCGACCGCTGGCCGGGCCGGTGCCACACCCCGGTGAGGTGCTCAAAGACGAGTTGCAGGCTCGCGGCCTCTCCGCTCACGCACTCGCGATCGCACTCCGGCTGCCGGCGTCGCGGGTGAGCCAGATCGTCCGCGGCCAGCGAGCGATCACGCCCGAAACCGCCTTGCGCCTCGCCCGCTACTTTGGCGGCTCGGCGGCGATGTGGCTGCGTCTCCAGCTCGCCTACGATCTAGCGCGGGCCCAATCCGGACTCGCCGCGAAGATCGAGGCTGAGGTCACCCCGGCCGCCTCCTGACCCAAGAATTGACCCGCGCGCTATTCGGCGGCCGCCCGCACCGCCGGCTTGAGGTGCGGCATGTAATCGATGCTGACCGGCTGG
>JAFAHP010000233.1 GCA_019237175.1 Alphaproteobacteria bacterium | reverse complement strand
GCTTGCGGGGGAGGGAATGGGAGGGGGGGTTAGGGTGGGGGTGGAGGGTATGGCCCCAGTGCTGCAGCGATCGTCTCGATAACCCCGGCCCGGTTTTCGAGAATGTCATTGTTCCAGAAGCGAAGAACGCGCCAACCTTTATGGCGGAGCTGTTGGTCTCGAGCGTCGTGCTCGCCAGCCTCGCGCGTGCTGTCCGCCGTCACATTCGACAACAAGCTTTGCCTCGATGCAGGCGAAATCGACGACATAAGGTGGGATTGAATAAGGTGGGATTGAGTGCTGGCGCCGGAAGCGCCATCCGAGTTGTCTCCTACGCAGCCCGCGCCAAAGTACCCGCTCAACGTCGGTCATGTTTTCGCGCAGGCTGCGCGCCCGCCTGATCAGGAATGGCCCGCCGCGCATTTCGGATCTTTGCTTGCGATTCCTGGTTTCCTGTTTCATCGATCCACGCCCCCACCCTACCCCCCGGAACGCCCGCCTTGGCGGGCGGCCGTCCGGGGGCTCCCCCGCTTGCGGGGGAGGGAATGGGAGGGGGCAACCAGAGCCTTGCGTCATGCGATGAAATTTCTGTTACTAGCCGCGTCAAAGGCATGGAGAGAAACGGCTTGGAGTTGCTCGATCTCGAAGGTCTGCGTGCCGCACCGCTCGCCCGCGAGCCGTTCGAGTTTGTTGTTGTCGACGGGTTCAGCCGAGAGCACGCGCTCCCGGCGATCCTCGCCGATTTTCCCGAGATCCGCCGGACCGGCAGCTTTCCGGTCGACACGCTGGCCTACGGGCCGGCCTTTGCCGAGCTCGCCGCGGCGCTGCGGGGTGCGGCGTTGCGCCGCGCGATCGAGGAAAAGTTCGAGATCGACCTCGACGATCGGCCGACCGTGCTCACGGTGCGCGGCAGAAGCGACGGCAGGGATGGGCATATCCACACCGATTCGGCCTCAAAGATCATCACCCTTCTGCTCTACATGAACCCGGTGTGGGAGCAGGCCGAGGGCCGGCTGCGGCTGCTGCGTGGTCCCGGCGATCTCGAAGATTATGTGAGAGAGGTCGCACCGCTCGCCGGGACGATGCTGGCGTTTCGGCGCAGCGACCGGTCCTTCCACGGCCATTATCCCCATTATGGCGAGCGGCGCTCGTTGCAGCTCAACTGGGTCGGCAATACTGCGGTGGTCCGCCGCGAGCTCGGCCGCCATCGCTGGTCGGCGCGCCTGAAGGCGCTCAACCGCTTGGCGGGTTAGCCGCGAATTGCGCTTGGCAAGCGTGATGCGGTGGGTTTAACTCATCCGCGAATAAATGAGCACCAATTAACGCATCTTGATCCAGGAGCCTCCGTCATGCCCGCGAAAGGGGGCATCCAGAGCCCGCCCCGGGCTTGACCCGGGGGCCAGCGCCGCGGAGCCCGCCCCTGGACCCCCGCGTGCGCGGGGGCGACGATCCCGGCAGCGCGATTGGGGTTCGGCATTTGGTAATTTACGCAACGGGGTGCTCGCAACTGCGGTTGTATTCGCCGCGTTGGCCGGTTCTGCGGCGGCGCAGACGCCGGTGGTCGACGAAATCAAGTTCGGCGTGCTGGCGCACGACATCGCGCTTTTCGACGAGCATGTCGAAAACGGGGCCGACATAAATTTGGAGGCGCTGTTCACCTCGCCCGATTTCCTCGGCTTGATCGGCTCGCCGCGGCCGCATCTTGGCGGCTCGGTCAACACCGCCGGCAACACCAGTGTCGGTTACTTCGGGCTGACCTGGGGGATTATCTTGCTGGAGAATCTGTGGACATCAGGTGACGGCATCTTTGCCAATGGCAGCCTGGGCGGCGCTCTGCACAGTGGCTATACCAGTAGCATCGCCCCGCCGCCAGGCCGCAAGGCCCTCGGCCCGACGGCGCTGTTTCGCGAGAGCCTCGAGCTCGGTTACCAGATGACACCAGCATTCAGCGTGTCCGGCTATCTCGATCACATGTCGAATGCCAACCTCGCCGCCCAAAACGCCGGGCTGACGGATGCCGGCGTCCGCTTTGGCTTCAGGTTTTGAGCGTAGTGTTGCAACGGCGCAACGCTGCGACGAAAACACCACCGGAGCGTTAAATCACGCTTGATCGCGGCTAACGCTTAAGTATCGTGACGATAGAACAACGGCAGCCCTACGGGGTAGCCGCGTCCCTTTGAACAGGGAGGAGTAATGACCAGCAGGCGGAGTCTCTCCAAGGTCGCGGTGATCGGCGGAATCGGTGCCGCTTTGTCATTGCTTTTGGGTCATTCGATCGCCCGGGCGGACGAATTGGCGGATCTGCGCGCCAATCAGGAGCTGCTGCAAAAGCGCATCGACCAGCTCTCCCAGGCGGCACCGGGCTCGGTGCCCATTCCGGGGCAGTACGTGCCGGGTTATGGTCCGCCGACGGGCGCAGCCGGGCCCAACCAGCCGGTTACCTCGGGCAGCTTCCCGCGCTCGTTTCTGGTCCCCGGCACCGACACCTCGCTGCGCGTCGGCGGCTTCGCCAACGTGGTCGCTCAGTGGTACGCGACCGGCGCCAATCAGGGGGGTTCGCTCCAAGGGCAAGGCGGCATCAACAACAATACCTTTTTCGACGGGCCGG
>JAFAHP010000012.1 GCA_019237175.1 Alphaproteobacteria bacterium | reverse complement strand
GGGCTCGACGATTTTGTCGATCGCGTCGTGCCCGAGCTGCAGCGCCGCGGCCTCTTCCGCCACGAATATGAAGGCCGCACCTTGCGCGAAAACCTCGGCCTGCCGCGTCCCGAAAACCGATTTTTCGCGCGGCAAGGGTTCTGATTTTACCCTTTTCGCAGCAGCCGTTCCAAGACCGGTAGAAGAACGAATGCTATCGTGAAGTACGGCGAAATTGCTGACGTCAAATGACAAGTCTGAGGCCGGTGCCGACGTTCAATGATTGTCATCAGGGGGTGGGGCTCATTACCGTTAATCTTATAATAAGGGTCCGCCGCGGAGATACGACGAGAAAGGATCGGTGAGCCGCCCGGCCGAGTTCTTGTCCAGCCGCGCAGCGCAATCCGGAGCTGCCAAACGCAGGGAGGGACGGCTCTGCCCGCTAAGCTAAGTATTGTGTAGGATGGGTTGACCCCGGACCTGATCCGGAGGGAAACCCATCGCCTTTTGAGACGATGCACTGATGACAAGTTATCGTAGGAATTTTGCTCTCGGAGGCAGCTATTTCTTCACCGTGAACCTCGCCGACCGGCGGTTGCGTTTGCTCACCGACAATATCCAGGTGCTACGCTCGGCATTTCGGTACACGAAACTGCGCCACCCGTTTCGTGTCGAGGCGATGGTCGTGTTGCCTGATCATCTTCATGCGATTTGGACCTTGCCCGAAGGCGAAGCGGATTTCGCGGTGCGCTGGCGGCTCATCAAGACCGCATTCTCGCGCGGATTATTTCGAGGGGAACCGATATCTCGCAGTCGCGCTCGAAAACGCGAACGTGGGAATTTGGCAGCGCCGTTATTGGGAGCACACGCTCAGGGACGAGCAAGATATGGCGAGGCACATCGATTACATTCACCTTAATCCTGTCAAATCAAACATGGCCATGCCGGCCGGGTACCGGATTGGCCATATTCATCTTTCCATCGCATGGTGCGGCTCGGCCTGTATCCCAGGAGCTGGGCGAGTAAAACCGAGGATCAGGAGACTGGCTTCGGGGAGCGATGATGGGTTTCGCGGGCTTGCCACCAGGCTCAACCCATCCTACTCATTCGCTCGCTCGCTCCGGCAACCGCGGCCAAGTCTCCATGCCCCTATTCGGCGGCCATCAACGGTTCCGGCAGGCTGCCGCGGTTTTGGAGGTCCTCAAACCGGCCCTGTTGGACCAATCGTCCTTGCTCCATGACCAGAATCTGATCAAAGGCCGATGCCAGCCGCGGGCGATGTAGGCTGCACACGAGGCTGCGGCCGCTGAGTTCGTGCTTCACGCGATCGATGATCGTGGTTTCGGTAGCACCGTCGAGCACCGCGGTGGCATCGTTGAACAGGACGAGATCGGAGCGTTTCAACAAGGCAACAGCGATCGCGATTTTCTGCCGCTGGGCTTCGGACAGGCGCAATCCGCCGGTGCCGACCGGATAGTCGAGGCCGATCGAGGTCAGCGTGTCGCGCAACTCGAGTTCGTCCAGCACCTCGCCCATCGCGGCGTTGACGCGCTCGCGGCTGCCGGCTTCGCCCCGCAGGATCGTTCCGAACAGCAGGTTTTCCTGGATCGATGCGGCCGTATTGTAGCGCTCGGGATCGAAAAATTCGACCAGCCCGCGCAGCTGTTCAGGCAGATCCGCGGCAAACTTTCGCCGCGCTTGGAGGATGCGCTGCTGCAGCGCATCGTCCAGCAGACCGAGGGGGTCGCGTGCCGCAACCAATTTGAAGCCCAGGCCAAGAAGCTGTGCATGCTCTTCAGGCGATAAATTTCCCACCCCGTCTTTGTCGACGCGTCCCAGGATCCGCTCGAAAATCGGCAGCTCATCGGCGTTGAGAAAACTGAATTCCTCAAAGACCTGCTGCCCCGGATGCACGCCGGCAAACAGCTCGACGCTGGTCCGCGCCAGCTTTTCGCCGATCTCGATCAGTTCGACCGTTAGGTTCAGTTCGTCGAGAATACCGTTGACGTATGTGCTGCGGGTGAGCCCTTCTCCTTCGAAGGTGGGGCCGATCGCGGTGCCGAACAACAGATTGGCGCCAATCGACGAATTTAAGTTGTAACGCTCGGGCGCAAACCGCTCGACGAGATGATCGAGATGGCCTGCGGCAAGCCGTTCGTTGAGGACGCCGCGCGCTTTGACGATCCGGGCGGCGAATTCCGGTTGCGCGGCGGGGTCGATCTTGCCGCGCAACCCGAGATGGTAAATGTCCTCGTCGAGGTCAACCAAGCGCAATACCTCGAGAATGCGGGTTTCGAGCGCCGCCATATCGGCCACACCCGCCTGTTCATAGTCGATCCAGTCGTCGAAGATATCGTATTCGCTGTTTGCCGAAAGCCGCGCTTCCTGCGCCCGTCGGCGGCGTTCGGCCTTCCCCTGCTCATCACGAATGGCATCGGGGGCATCATGCGGGCTGTGGCGCAAGCCGATAAGCAGGTTATCGCGCACGCTCGCCGACAACAGATATGTCGTCGGTCCGACATAGCCGATCCGGCGTCCGGACACCGCATAAGGCAGGGTGAAGATATCGGCGCCGCCGATCGTCAGCCAGCCGCTGGTCGGGTGTTCGAGCCGCGCCATCACTTGCGGCAGAACGCCGCGGCCGCTGTTGCTCTGGCCGACAACGCCGATGTCATTGCCGAGCGGAAACGAGAAATTGACGCCTTCGAGGAGGTGGATGCCGTCGCCGTCGACGACGTCGACATTAACCGCGGCAACCTCGCCGGTAAACGGCTCGACACGCTCCGGGATTTCGTGCAGGAGCCGGCGATCGAGCATATCGGCGACATGAAACTGTTCGACGACTTGCTCGTATTTGATCGCGACGTCCTGTTGGTTCTGATAGTAGGTCAGCAATTCGTTCCACGGCGCCGACGTGTCCTTATACGCGGCATACACGGCCACCAAGGCGCCGAACGACAGGCTGTGCTTGATCACGAGATAACCGCCGATCGCAAAAAAGAAAAATGGTGTCAGATTGCCGATCAAGTTGTTGAGATACTTAACAAAGAACTTGCGATTATACATTTCCAGTCGAATATCATAGACCTCGCCCAAACGCTGAGCGATTTCGGCGAGCTGATATTGAAACCCATCGTTGACGCGGATCTCCGTGCGAGCGGCGATGGTCTCGCCAATGCGGTCGGAAATCCCGCGCATCTTGCGCACCCGGGTGCGGCCGAGAGCGCGAACGACACGCTGCATCTTTGGGATCAGGTAACCTTGCAGCGGAAAAAACGCCAACGCCGCCGCACCCAGCACCGGATTTTGCATGAACATGAAAACCAGGATCGTCAGCATCGTGCCCGCTTGCGAAATCGGCACGGCAAAGGCTTCACCGACAAAGCCACCGACGGGCTCGAGCTCGGCGGTAATCATATTGACGATCTGCCCCGAGGCGACGCGATCGAAGTGGTGCGCCGGAAGGCGCAATACGCGTTCGTAGAGTTCGTAGCGAAGGCGCCGCAACATGCGTTCCCCGAGCTGGCCCTTTTTGACGTTGACGTGCAGCTTGAACCAGCCGTTGATTAGGATCAGCGCCAGGAATACTCCACTTAAGACCAGAAGATACGGAATTTGATTAAGTTCCAATCCGAAGTACGACTCGGGGAAGTGCTTGCCGGAGATGGCGCGGTTGATGATCTGTTTCGGCAGGTCGAGCGACCAATAAAGGAACGGAAACGAGGCCAAGGTCATCACGACGACGTAGATCTGCTCGCGCCAGCTGTAGCGGACAATGAAGCCGTATATCGAAGGTTCAAGCCCATCGCTCGCCGTCGGCGGGAGAATTTTCCGTATCAACGAGGCTAAGGGAAGTTTTGCGGCTGTTGCCGAGACGACGCCGCGCAGCAATTTCATTTACGCTACTCCGCCCTACCGATAATTATCCGATTTCGAGACGGCCATCCGACCTCGCCGTTCCGAGCGCCGCAACGACAACATCTTATCCTCGCGAACTTTTGCAAGCTCGGTACGATTTTCCAACTGACAAGGCGCGATCGATGCGTGCCCGTCCGAAGGGTTATCGAGGTGATCAACAACGGCGGCTCGGCGGGATAGCTTAGTGTCTGACCGAAAATGAGCGCAAGATCGCCAACCACTTGTCGTCACCCCCGCGGCAGCGGGGGTCCAGGGCCGGCGCGCCGGTCTCGGTCCCCTGGGTTCTCGCTTTCGCGGCAATGACGGGTTTATGTGGACATCGATGGAAATTTCCGGTCAGGCTCTTAAGCTCATTCAAGCTAAGTTCGGGGTTAACTCATTTGGCGGCGTAGCTGCGGGCGCGGCGAAAGGTTTTGTTCGGCGCTCGTCCACCCCCATGGTCCCCCCGTACTCGTAAACGTGTCCACGAGCCGTCGGCTCCTCCCCCGCCGTGCGGGGGAGATGGCGCGCACGGCGCGCCGGGGGCGGGCCGGTAAAAACCGGAGCAAAACCCCCCGGCGCGGCGCTATGATCTCTGCGCGCTATGTCGGGGATGGTGGAATGGCAGATTTTGCAGGTAGCCACGTCGTCGTAACCGG